>JADGOF010000465.1 GCA_017883105.1 Acidimicrobiales bacterium | reverse complement strand
TGAGATCAGCCAGCACCAACGCGGCCAGCACGATGTTGATCTGGCCGAACCCCAGCGTCAGATGCACCGGTTCGATCCAGAGGGCCGGGGTCATCAGGATGAGGGACCACACAAACTGCCGGTCACGTGACAACCCGGGCCGTGCCAGCCGCAGGGACAGCCACACCAACGCCAACAGGGCAACCACGTTGACCACGCTCCACAGCACCTGTGCCGCCCGCTCGGGGAGCACGGTCAGCGGGGCGAACACCAACGCGGCGAAGGGCGGGTAGGTGAAGGGGAGGTGGGGCGGGTTCGGCAGTGATGCCAGGTACAGGCGGCCGTCGAGGAGGTGTCGACCACCCATCAAGTAGACGGCCATGTCCAGCTGCAGACGGTTGGTCGCCTGGTGCACCGCCTCCACTGTGGCGAGTCCGGCCGACACAATCCCGGCCACCCACAGGACGGGGGTCCATGCGGCGGCAGTACGGCCTAGGGATCCCAAGGCATCAGGCCCGGGGCCGTCCGGTTGAGCTGCCGGGCCCGCGCGCTCGGCGGGGCTCATCTAACGCGCATGCCATTGGGTGCGCGTGGCACCGCATGCATCTTCGAACTACCCACCATGCGGCTCGTCACCACCGAGAATGGCGATCTGTTCGGAGGGCCCAGAACACTAGGTCTCCGATGTTAGGACAGCAGGTGCCGGCAGATGGCCGAGGAGCGCCTGGAGCATCGGGATGCCGGCGGATGACTCACGAGTGATGCCCCTCTGTACGTCAACCACCGAGATCGCTCGAAGGCCACCGCAGCCGACGCCTCACCACCCTTGTCGGCGCCACTCATCGATCCTCCGGTGCAGCATCTCGTCGAAGATCTCCGAACCGAGGGAGGAGGGACCGAGGAAGAGCGACTCGTTGGCATTGAGCCATTCCTCGAATGCCCCGCAGTCCGCAAAGTTCACCTCCTGGTCCTTGGCGGTGAGGAAGGCGGAGATGGCTCCGGCCTCCACGCCGACCGCCAACTGCCATTCGCCGCCGGTGCCGAAACACCAGAGCGGGTCGGCGCCCGGGGTGGTCTGCGGTTCGAGGCTCCACCCCCGCCTCGCCTGCAGGAGGCGGCTCACTTCCTTCCACAGTTGGCCGGTGCGCGGAGCCACATGCTCTCCTCTCGAGCTCTTCGTCATCGATCCTCAACGTAAGCCGATCCCGGTCGGCCCACGGCCCCTCAGGCCGGATGCACTACTTCTGCTTCGTCGTCGGGCGCAGGGGATGACTCAGGAAGAACGCCCACATCAGGTCATCCGCCGAGATCGAGAAGGTGGTTCTGCCGACGACTGAGCTGATGGACCGGGTGAACGTGCTCCCGGGCCAGGCGTGACCGCCGCCGTTGATCCGATACAGCTCCACTTCCGCCCCGGGTGGGCAGTGATAGTGGATGAGCGTCACGTCGCTGGCCACGATGGTGTCCGTCGGCTGACCACTGCACCCGTTCCGGCGGGCCCAGGTCGTCGTCTGCTGCGGAATCGAGGGCCCGGTGGTACTCGTGCCACTTCCGCTCTGACCGAGCGTCCGGTGGGAACCATCGGGTGCGGGGAGGTCGAGGGCCTTCTGCCCCAACCCACCCTGGTACGACACAAAGGGATCAGCGGTGCCATGGAAGGCGATGACCGGAACCGGGCGCGCCGGCGCGCACCGGGCTGGTGCCTGCAATCCGGCCACCGGGGCCACCGCGGCCACCCGGTCCGCGAGCTGACAGGCGATGGCCGATGTCATGAAGGCACCATCGGAGTAGCCGTCCACGTAGACACGGTTGCGGTCGATACAGACATCGGACTCGACCGTCGTGAGCAGCGAGCTGAACCACGCCAGGTCGTGGCTGCCCAGTGCGGTATCCCACAACTGGACGGTTCGGGTGATCTGGGGCGTCACCGCCACCGCTCCGTGGGTGTCGGCGAAGGTGCTCCAGGTGGACACCGTCGCCTGGACGGCGGCCGGCTCGGCGTAGCCATGGAGGTCGACGATCAGCGGCAGTGGTCGCCCGACGTGACCGGATGGGACGTGCTGGATGTAGGTGCCGGACAGTCCGTGCGAGTTCAGCGACAGCGTCTGCGTCGTCGGGACCACTGCCTTTTCGGCCGAGTCACACCCCGTCGACGGGTCCGCAGGGACAGCGCCCGCCGCCACCCGGTGCACGCTTCCTGTCACTGACGCCGATGGCGAGCCCATGCCGCAGGAGGCGACCAACGCAACGGTCAGCCCGACGACGAGGACATGACCACCCAGCAGGTGTCGCCTGCTCGCTGCGGAGCGGCCCCCCGTTCTGCCTGGCATCTGCAAGGAAAGGATGGCACCGAACCTACTCAAGATCGGTGCCGGCACCCCCGAAGAACGAGGATTGCGGGGTCGGGGGCGACGCCCGTGGCCGGCCTCAGCCCAGGCGTGGTTGTGCGGCCCGATGACCGCCTTCCCGGGGGGGCGGCTTGTTACCGGCGGCCGATGCCGCTAAATTTTGCCGTTCACGTGTTTCGCTCCCGGTTTCTACCGATGGCGGAGTTAAACGCAGATAGCCATGGTCGGCGCATCGTTTCGACCGTGCTTCTCTCGGCTCTCGTCGCTACGGCCTCCCTTCTGGTGGTCCTCGTTCCGCGACCCGCGGCGGCCGTGGG
>JADGOF010000464.1 GCA_017883105.1 Acidimicrobiales bacterium | reverse complement strand
GCGGTGGCCCGCTTCCACCGCATGCGGGGCAAGGCGGTCTTCTACCCGATGGGTTGGGACGACAACGGGCTGCCCACCGAGCGCCGGGTGCAGAACTACTTCGGCGTGCGCTGCGATCCCACCCTCCCCTTCGACCCCGACTTCGCGCCGCCCTCGGATCCCCCCAAGGATCCGATCGCCATCTCGCGGCCCAACTTCGTCGCCCTCTGCCATCAGCTGACCGCCGAGGACGAGCAGGTCTTCGAGCACCTGTGGCGGACCCTCGGCCTGTCGGTGGACTGGTCGCATACCTACGCCACCATCTCCGAGCAGGCCCAGCGGGTGTCCCAGCGTGGCTTCCTCCGACTGGCCCGCAAGGGCCAGGTGCGCCAGCACACTGCGCCCACCCTGTGGGACGTCGACTTCCGGACAGCGGTGTCCCAGGCCGAATTGGAGGACCGGGAACGACCCGGTGCCTACCACCGGATCCACTTCCCCCGGGTCGACGCCCCTGGCGGCGTCGACATCGAGACCACCCGACCCGAGCTCCTCCCCGCCTGCGTGGCCCTGGTGGCCCACCCGGACGACGAGCGGTACCAGCCGCTCTGCGGCACCGAGGTGCACACCCCCATGTTCGGCGTGCGGGTGCCCGTGCTGGCCCACCAGTTGGCCGATCCCGAGAAGGGATCGGGCATCGCCATGATCTGCACCTTCGGTGACACCACCGACGTGGTGTGGTGGCGCGAGCTCGCACTGCCGACCCGGACCATCGTCGGGCGCGACGGTCGTCTCCTTCCGGTGGTGTGGAACAGCGAGGGATGGGAGTCCGACGCACCCGAGGAGGCAACTGCCCGCTACGAGGAACTGGTGGGTCGCACGGTCAAACAGGCCCAGAGCCGCATCGTCGAGATGCTGGCCGAGTCGGGCGCCCTGATCGGTGACCCCCGCCCGATCACCCACCCGGTTAAGTTCTTCGAGAAGGGCGACCGCCCGCTCGAGATCGTCTCCTCACGTCAGTGGTTCGTCCAGACGCTTCCCCTGCGCGACCGGCTGTTGGCCCGCGGGGACGAGCTGCGGTGGCACCCGCCGTACATGGCCCACCGCTATCGGGCCTGGGTGGAGGGTCTCAACGCCGACTGGAACATCAGCCGGCAGCGCTTCTTCGGCGTCCCCATCCCCGTCTGGTACCCGGTTGACGACTCGGGGAAGATCGTCTTCGACACCCCTCTGCTGGCCGAGGAGGACCGGTTGCCGGTCGATCCATCGACCGACATCCCAACTGGCTACGAGGAGAGCCAGCGCGGGCAACCGGACGGGTTCATCGGCGACCCCGATGTGATGGACACCTGGGCCACCTCCTCCCTGACCCCCCAGATCGCCGCCGGATGGGAGGACGACCCCGACCTGTTCGACCGGGTATTCCCGATGGACCTCCGTCCCCAGGCCCACGACATCATCCGCACCTGGCTGTTCGCCACCGTGGTCCGTTCCGAGCTCGAGCACCAGTCGCTCCCCTGGACGGACGCGGCCATCTCGGGGTGGGTGCTGGATCCAGACCGCAAGAAGATGTCGAAGTCCAAAGGGAATGTGGTCACCCCGCTCCCCCTGCTGGAGAAGCACGGTGCCGACGCCGTCCGGTACTGGGCGGCCGGAGGGCGGCCGGGGACCGACACCGCTGTCGACGAAGGCCAGATGAAGGTGGGCCGGCGCCTGGCCATCAAGGTGCTCAATGCCTCGCGGTTCGCCCTGGGCCGCCTGACCGGTGCCGACGGCACCTTGGCTGTCCCCGGTGCCGAAGCGGTCACCGCGCCGATCGACCGGGCCATGCTGGACCGCCTGGCCGTGGTCATCGCCGAGGCCACCGCGGCCTTCGAGGAGTACGACTACGCCCGGGCCCTCGAGAGGACCGAAGCGTTCTTCTGGTCGTTCTGCGACGACTATCTCGAGCTGGTCAAGACCCGGGCCTACGGTGATGCCTCCGAACCGGGTCCAGCCTCGGCCCAGGCCGCGCTGGCCCTGGCGTTGTCGGCGTTGCTGCGCCTCCTCGCACCCATCCTCCCCTTCGTCACTGAAGAGGTGTGGTCATGGTGGAAGACGGGGTCGATCCACACCTCCTCGTGGCCGACGGCGACGGAGCTCGACCCGGCCCTGGGCGACCGTCCCGCCGACCCGGTGTCGGTGCTCGAGGTGAACGCGGAGGTTCTCGGCCTCATCCGGCGGGCCAAGACCACCGCCAAGCGTTCCATGCGCTCGCCGGTGGCCACGCTCACCGTGTCCGACACGGCAGAGCGCATTGCTGCGCTACTGCAGGCCGAGGGCGACCTCCGAGACGCCGGCGGGGTGCTGTCCCTGGTCACGGCAGTGGCCGACACGGCCGCGGTAGACGTGGTGCTGGCGGGCGGCGACTGACCGAGGGCGTCCGGTCAGGCCAGATAGACACCGAGGGCGGCGTCGGCCATGGCGTCGGGCGTGCCCTCCTGGTCGATGCGTCCGTGCACCATGATGGCGGCCCGGTCGGCCACGGCCAGGGCCGTCGTCACGAACTGCTCGACGAGCAGGACGGTCATGCCCTGCCGGGCCAGGTTGGCGACCAGTTCGTAGAGCTCGGCCACGATCAGCGGGGCCAGGCCCATGGACAGCTCATCGAGCAGCAGCACCCGGGGGTC
>JADGOF010000052.1 GCA_017883105.1 Acidimicrobiales bacterium | reverse complement strand
GTGACCGCCACCGGCACCCCGGCACCGACGTTCTCCGAGACGGGCGCCCTGCCCACCGGGGTGACCCTCACCAGCGGCGGCGTGTTGGCCGGCACTCCGGCCCAGAGCGGAACCTTCCCGATCACACTCACCGCCCACAACGGAAGCGGCCCTGACGCCACGCAGAGCTTCACCGTGACCGTCGACGCTCCGCCGACCATCACTTCGGCCAACCACGCCACATTCACGGAAGGAAGCGGCGGCACCTTCACGGTGACCGCCACCGGCTTTCCGGCACCCACATTCTCCGAGACGGGCTCCCTGCCCACCGGGGTGACCCTCACCAGTGGCGGCATGCTCTCAGGCACTCCGGCCCAGAGCGGAACCTTCTCGATCACCCTCACCGCCACCAACGGTGTCGGCTCGCCGGCCACCCAGTCCTTCACCCTCACTGTGGATGCGGCCCCGGCCATCACCTCGGCCTCCGGCACCACCTTCACCGATGGCGGCCTCGGGAACTTCACCGTCACTGCCACCGGGTTTCCCGCTCCCACCTTCGCTGAGTCCGGTTCCCTGCCTACCGGAGTAACCTTCTCCGCTGCTGGCGTGCTTTCCGGCACTCCGACCCAAGACGGGGTGTTTGCCGTTGCCATCACTGCCGCCAACGGTGTCGGTTCCGCCGCCACCCAGCACTTCACGCTCACCGTCGATGCGGCTCCGGCCATCACCTCGGTCGACCATGCGCTGTTCACCGAGGGTAGTGCCGGCCAATTCACGGTGACGGGCACCGGCACACCGGCTTCCACCTTCAGCGAGACCGGGTCTCTGCCCTCCGGGGTGACCTTCTCCGCGGCCGGCATGCTTTCGGGCACTCCGACCCAAACCGGCGTGTTCGCCATCACCATCACCGCCACCAATGGCATCGGTACGGCCGCAACCCAGGCCTTCACCTTGACCGTGCGGGTGCCTCCTCTCACCGTGACGACGACGTCCCTGTCGGGCTGCACGGTCGGTAGCGCCTACTCGCGGGTGCTGTCCGCTGCCGGAGGTAAGGGGCCCTACGCGTGGTCGATTCTCGCCGGGTCACTGCCAGCGGGTATCTCCCTCGACCCCAACAGCGGCGTGATCTCCGGAACCGCAACGGTGGCCGGCCACTTCAGCTTCACCGTCGAAGTGAGTGATGCCGACAGCACCACGGCGACCAAAGGCCTCTCGATCCTCGTCACTGCAAAGTTCGTACTGCCGTTCACCCTCACCGGTCCGGTCGTGGGCATGGCCCCGAATTCTCATGGGAACGGCTACTGGCTGGTCGATTCCTCTGGTGACGTTGCCCCTCACGGTGCCGTTCAGAGCTATGGCTCACTGGCCGGGATGCACCTCAACGCACCGATCGTGGGCATTGTCTCGACCAGCGATGGCAAGGGTTACTGGCTGGTCTCGGCAGACGGCGGCATCTTCGCCTTCGGCGATGCTGCCTACCTCGGTTCACTGGCCGGGATGCACCTCAACGCACCGATTGTGGGGATGGCCTTGACCAGCGATGGCAACGGTTACTGGTTGGTCTCGGCCGACGGCGGCGTCTTCGCCTTTGGCGATGCCGCCTACCTCGGATCAATGGGAGGAAGGCACCTCAACGCACCGGTCGTGGGCGTTGCTCCCACAAGTGATGGCAAAGGCTACCGACTGGTGGCCGCCGACGGCGGCGTCTTCGCCTTTGGCGATGCCGCCTTCTACGGATCCTTGGCCCAGACCCCCCTCAACGCACCGGTCGTGGGAATGTCCTCCACCAGCGATGGCAGGGGTTACTGGCTGGTGGCCACCGACGGCGGCGTATTCGCCCTCGGCGATGCCGGTTTCCAAGGCTCGGCCTCGACCATCCCCGACAGCACGCCCATCGTGGGGATCACCGGCGATCCCACTTCCGCCGGGTACTGGTTGACGGGTCGGAGCGGAGGCGTCTACTCCTTCGACGCCCCGTTCCTCGGAGCGTCGTGAAGCGCCGAGTCGCGCGGTCGGATGGTGGGTCGATGAACCAGGCAATTGCAGCGCCAAATGCCGGACTCCGTGAGCGGGCAGTCGGGGAGGTAGACAAATGACCGGACGGGAACACGGAGCACACGGGGTCGAGCACCGGGGCGGCCAGCGATCGCAGACCCCACACGGCGCAGGGAGGACGTCACTTCGCATCCTCCAGGTCATCGGTGCACTGCTGCTGGTGGCCGGTTCTGCGGCAGCCTTAGCCTTTTCCGGAACCGCCGGCGCCGGAACAGGTGTGGGTGTATCGGGCAACACCATCACCGACGCCGCCCAGGCCCAGGCACCCTTCACCGCCACCACCCCTTTCGACAGTGGACAGCCGATCAATGTGGTCGTCCCGGCCAACAGCGTGCTGAACCCGGGGGCGTCCATCTTCATCCTCGAGTGCGCCGCGCCCAACGGTGTCAATCCGACCACCATCAACAGCTGCGACGGCAACACCGCCTATGCCGGGGGCACCATCTCGGTCGACGGCGACGGTTCGATCGACGTCGTCAACACCTCGACCAACTCGGGAATCCCCTACAAGGTGTACGCGCTGCCCGACCATGTCAGCCTGGGCGAGAGCCCGTCGGGCTCGCCGAAGTGTGGACTCGGCGCAGCCAACGAGTGCGTGCTCTACATCGGCCAGGGTGGCGGAAGCGACATCGGGTTGTCTGCCCCCCACTACTTCTCCCAACCCTTCCAGGTGCACACCGACCCGACCGACTCGGGCACTCTCAACCCCGGGGACGGTTCGCCCCAACCGGTCACATCGGTGTCCCCGACGTTGTCAACGGTGCAGCCGGCTACACAGAGCGTGACGGCGGACGGCCTCGATCCGGCAACGGTTACGGTGACACTCGACGATGGGAATTCGGTCGGCGTCCCCGGCAAGACGGTGACCCTGGCCGCGCAGGGTGGCCACTCCACCATCGTGCCCGCTTCCGGTGCAGTGACCGATGCCAGTGGGCACGCCACCTTCACCGTCACCGACTCCACTGCCGAGGCGGTCACCTACAGCGCCACCGATAGCACGGACGCCATTCACGTGACGCAGGCAGGGCAGGTCACGTTCGCTCCCCAGTCGATCAATCAAACGGTGTCGGCGGCCACAGCGAGCCCGGCATCGGTGCCGGCAGACGGCTCGACCCAATCAACGATCACCGTGAGCCTACGAGATCGTTCGGTCCATGGCTCACCTGCGCCGAT
Organism: Acidimicrobiales bacterium; assembly: GCA_017883105.1. Classification (GTDB taxonomy): domain Bacteria; phylum Actinomycetota; class Acidimicrobiia; order Acidimicrobiales; family RAAP-2; genus Bog-756. Next base: position 6,986 of record JADGOF010000052.1, on the reverse strand, counting down.
CGTCGGACACACCGTGCAACTTGCCGCAGCCACCGGGAGCTCGGTGATCGTCCCCAGCTCGGCCGGGTCCGATGTCACCGATGCGAGCGGCCTGGCCACCTTTTCGGTGACGGACGCGGTGTCCCAGACGGTGACCTATCGGGCCACTGTGGACGGAGTGACGCTGACGTCGACCGCATCGGTAACCTTCGGAGCGCCGCTCACCGTGTCTGCCAGCGCATCCACCATCACCGCGAGCCCGTCCCCGGCGTTGACCGGCAGCGCAGGGACAGCAGTGACGGTGACGTTGGTGGCATCGAACGGGACAAGTCCGATCTCGGGCAAGGTTGTCACCCTCTCTTTCAATTCTCCATCCGGAACTGCTTCGATCACCGGTGGGGACACGGCAGTGTCCGATGGTTCGGGCAAGGCCGCGTTCGCCGTGACGGACAACATGGCCGAGTCAGTCACCTTCAGTGCCACCGACACCACGGACGGAGTGAACCTGGACGCGAAGACCGTCGTGGCATTTGACACGCCACCCCCGCCCACCGTCTCTCCGACCGCCTCGACGGTGACGATCAGTGGATCGCCGGCACCCGCTGACGGGTTCACCGAAGCCATCGTCAACGTCACGGTCATCAACACCGCATCGTCACCCGTCTCCGGCGTGGCTGTGACGGTGACTGCCAGCCCGAACAAGAACGTACTTGTAGATGCGGTGGGCGGGTCGAACCTCACCAATAGCCAAGGCGGCGTGCAGTTCGGTGTGCGGGGCACCATCGCCGAGATGCTGACGTTCACCGTCTCTGTGGGCAAGGTCACCCTCACGTCGCATCCCACTGCGATCTTCACGGCCGGGAGCGCAGATGCCAACCAGTCGACGGTCTCCGCCAGTCCGGTCAACGTGGCGGCCAACGGCACCTCGGCATCCTCGGTGAGCATCACCCTCACCGACTACTTCGGCAACCCGGTGGCGGGAAAGGCGATCACTCTGGCTCCTTCGGCGGGCAGCTCGGTGTCCGTGCCCATCCAGGTGACGGCCGGCGTCAGTCCGGGCATCACTGATTCGAAAGGAGTGGCCCGCTTCTCCGTCACCGACGCGAAGACCGAGGTCGTGACCTACTCGGCCACCGACTCGGCGGATGGCCTGTTGCTCTCGCAATTGGCCTCCGTGACCTTCGGCACCCCGCCGCCGGTGCTTCCGGTGAAGGCCGATTCCACCGTCGTGGCCAATGCTGTAAAGAGCCCAGCGGACGGCAAGACAGTGGTGACCGTCACCGTCGAGCTCCGGGACGCCAATGGGCGTCCCGTCACCGGAAAGAAGGTGTCGTTGAGTCCCTCGGGTGGCAGCTCGGTGATCACCGCCGCCACCGCGAAGTCTGGTTCGATCGCCGACTCACCGTCGGCACCGAGTCTGCGACCCGCCGTCACGCCGGCAGCGGCCACCGTGGTCACCAACAGCAATGGGAACGCCCTCTTCGACATCTCGAACACCGTTGCGGAGTCGGTGACCTACACGGGGACTGACATCACCGACTCGGTATCGGGGTGGACGGTGGCCGTGGTGTTCACCGCCGCCACGGCGTCCACCACTACGACGACAACGGCTCCGGCGGTCACCACAACCACCACCTCTCCGTCCACCAGTGCCTCGAGCGGGTCGACGGGATCCTCTTCGACCGACGCATCCGGAACCGGCTCGTCCGGCGCCGCCGCCTCGGCGGCAGCGACCGACAGCTCGAGCGCCCCCAATCTGGCATTCACCGGTGCCCCGGCGGCCCTCCCCTGGATCTTCGGGCTCGGCGCTGCATTCCTGCTGCTCGGCACGGTCGGCCGCCGGGCTCTCATCATCAGGCGGCGGGACCGTTGACCACCACCCTGAGGGGAGGCAGAGTGATCCGCTCGCGCCGCATCTGGATCGTTGCAGGTATCGCTGTGGTCGCAGCCATCGTGATCACCCTGGTGGCCTTGCTCACCACCTCTGGGGGTGGAAGCTCGTCGACGGCCGGAACGGACGGTCGGCCAGTGGCAACCCTGACCCCCTCGCCGGGGTCTACCAACTTCCACGACGGTCAGCAGATCCAACTTGCGGTCGGGCCGAACAAGTACTTCGCCCCCTATTCCAGAATCGTCGTTCTCGAATGTGCCGACCCGGGCGGCCAGACTTCCAGTCTTCCCAAGAGCGACATCACCTGTGACGGCAATACCGTGCAGGGCTTCTCCATCCTGGTCAACAAAGACGGAAGCTTCTCCACCCCGAGCTACCGCCTGTACTCATTGCCGAACTCCATCTTGGGTGAGACGGCCCACAACGAGCCCGTCTGTAACCAGACACATATGTGCGCGCTGTACATAGGCCAGGACCAGACCAACTTCACCGCGCCGAAGGTGTTCTCGGTTCCCTTCACCATCGTGCCCTCCAACACCCCCAAGCAGAAGGTTCCGTGATGGAGCTGACCACCTTCCGTGCGGTTCAGGTAGCCACGGTGGCCCGCGCCACGGTGATGCCCCTCATGGTGCTGGTCGCGCTCATGGGCTGGTCACCGGCCGCGTCGGCGGCCTCGGCCCCGACGCTGACGATGTCACCGGGGCCGGGCCATCCCTACCAGAGTGGTACGTCGGTCAGTATCTCGGTGGGACCCAATGCTCGGTTCACGCCGTACTCCCGCATCGAGATCCTCGAATGTGCAGCACCCAAGGGGATCCTCCCTGTCGATGACACCACGTGCGACGGGAACACCGCGCAGTACGGCTCGGTCCTGGTCGGTGCAGACGGCAGGTTCGACCTACGGGCCTACACGATCTACTCGTTGCCCAATTCGGCGTTGGGCGAACAGGCCAACCATGCACCGGTGTGCAACCGCTCCGAGGAGTGCGTCCTCTACATAGGTCAGGACCAGAACAACTTCACCCAACCGAGGATGTTCTCCCCGCTCTTCACCGTGGTCCCGTCGAGCGCGCCGGCCACCACACCACCGACGACGGGAAGAGCACCCGGTGCAACCGGGGCCGCCGGGTCCGGCACGACTCGTGTCTCCGGGTCGGGCGCATCCGGGTCAGCGGGATCTTCGACGACCACCGGATCGGGCGCATCCGGTACGTCAGTCGGCTCCGGTTCGACCTTCAGGCCCACGGGAGTGCTGGCTTATACCGGCCTTCCCGGGATCCCGTGGATGGTGGGGATTGGTACGTTGCTGGTCGTTGTGGGGGCAGCCATGAGCCGCCGGCGGAGGAACGCGGCGCCATGACCACCGTGGTCGAGATGCCGATGGAGCCCCAGTCGGTCGACGAAGACGTCCCCATCGAGTTGCACCAGTCCGACACCGGGGCCGATCGGGCCTTCCGGATCGTGCTGGTGGTGAGCAGCGCGATCGTCCTGGCCATCCTGGTGGCGGTGGTGGTCTTTCTGGCGGTGGACGGGTGGCCGGCGCTGCGCGCCTCCGGCATCAAGTTCTTCACAGGTGCCACGTGGGCCCCCGACCTCGGGCGTTTCGGCATGCTGCCCCTGCTGGTCGGATCGATCGCCATCGCCATCGTGGCACTGGTGATCGCCCTCCCCATCTCGCTGGCCACCGCGTTGATGATCAACGAGTACCTCCCCCCTCGACTCCGCCCGATCCTGACCGGAATCATCGACCTGCTGGCCACCGTGCCGAGCATCGTCTACGGGTTCTGGGGACTTGCCCTCATCTCCGGATTGCAGGCCCCGTGGGCGAAGTGGTTGGTGGACAATTTCAGCTTCGTTCCCTTCTTCCGCACCCCCCAGCCCGGCACCTACGTCAATTCGATCTTCGCCTGCGGCCTTGTCTGCGCCGTCACCATCATCCCCATCATCACGTCGGTGAGCCGCGACGTGATGTCCCAAGCGCCTCGCGACGTCTGTGAGGCGGCGATGGGCCTCGGAGGCACCCGGTGGGGAATGGTGACCGATGTGATCATGCCGTTCTCCCGCAACGGCATCCTCAGTGCCGCCCTGTTGGGGCTCGGCCGTGGGCTGGGCGAGACGATGATCGTGGTCCTCATGCTGTCGACGTCGAACAAGCTGACCTTGGCCATCATGGGACCGCAGGGCCTCGGGTCGATCGCCAAGCAGATCACCCAGGACTTCCCGACGGCGACCACCATCGACAAGAGCGGACTCGTCCTGCTCGGCCTGATCCTCTTCGTCAGCACCCTGGTGGTCAACGCCATCGCCCGGATGGTCGTCAATCGAGTCGGGCGGACCGCGTGATGAGCCGTCTCACACCGTTGACCAAAGCTCCGGTGGCCGAAGGGAGCCCGGCCGGCGGGGGTGCCCCGGGGCCGACCATTGACCCCGCCACCGACCGCCCCAACCGCCGCAAGCGGGTGACCACCGACCACCTGGTCGAATCGATCGGCTCGGCCTTGGCCTCGCTGGCCATCGTCTGGCTCGTGTTCACCGTGTCCGGCGTGTCCGCTCCCTTCGGCCTGGCCGTGGCCTGGTGCGGCGTGTTCTTCGCCGTCTACGCGGTGGTTTGCTGGAGGGCCCACGGTGTCCTCCTGATGAAGGACCGCCTGGGCACCGTGGCCATCTGGCTAGGCGGCCTGATCGCCATGGTGCCGCTTGCCGGCGTCATCGGATACGTGATCGTAAAGGGTGCCTCAGTGGCCCTGGCGGACTTCCCCCACTTCTTCACCAGCGACATGTCCCAGCTGACCGCAAGTGCTCCGACGACCGCCGTGGGAGCCGGTGCGGCCATCGTCGGGACCATCGAGCAGGTGGGGATCGCCGCCGTCCTCTCGGTCCCCCTGGGGATCCTGACCGCCACCTACCTGGCCGACTCGAGATCGTTGTTCTCCAAGATCGTCGGCTACGTGGTCGATGCCATGACCGGCGCTCCGGCGATCATCGCCGGCCTGTTCATCTACCTGTTCTGGGTGGCACCGCGTCAGCACAGCGGCAAGTCCGGGCTGGCCGCGGGTATGGCCCTGGCGGTGATGATGCTGCCCGTCGTCACCCGGGCAGCCCAGGAGGTGGTTCAGATCGTCCCGGGCTCGCTACGGGAGGCCGCACTAGCACTCGGCGCACCGCAGTGGCGGGTGCTGTTGCGCATCGTCCTGCCCACGGCCCGGGCCGGCCTCATGACCGCAGTCATCCTGGGCGTGGCCCGCATCGCCGGCGAGACGGCCCCGGTGCTCTTCAACGCCGGGGGCAACGAAACTTACAACTGGAACCCGTTCAGCGGGCAGCAGGACAATCTCCCGTTCCGGATCTACCAGCTGATCTTCCAGCCGGGTGTCAACGTGATCAAAGACGCGTGGGGGGTCTCCTTCGTGCTCGTCCTGTTGATCCTGATCCTCTTCGTGATGGCCCGCCTGGTCGGGTCGTCGCGACCGGGGCGGCGACTCATCCCCCGATTCAGCAGGTCACAGCCCGAATGAAGCCGGCCGACGACACCACGCCACTTTCCAATCCATCAACGAGCATAAAGAGGGCATCAATGCACATCGGAACGCACGCAATGGCAAAGAACACGCGCAACCCTCGGTTGAGGGGAGTGCGCGCTCGGATGCTCACCGCAGTGGCGGTCATGGGGATGGCCATGGCATGGACGACGATGCCGGCCTCGGCCGACCAAGTCAGCCCGGCGACGACCACCACAGGCGTTCCATCTGATCCTGCCGGATCCGGTACCACGTCGACAACCGGTGCAGGTGCGAGCGGGTCCACCACGACGACCGCCCCGGGCTCGGCCGGCACGACTACGACCACAAACCCGACCACGGTTGGAGGCGGTAAGAAATCCGGCTCGAGAGCCACCGTCTCCCACGGTGGGACCGCGCTCAATGGTGCGGGGTCGTCTTTCGCGGCCCCGGCGATCGAGACGTTCCGTGCGACAGTGCAGGCGGCGCCCTACAACCTCAACGTCCACTACGCCAGCACCTCATCCGGTGACGGGCGTTACGAGTTCACCAACGGGACCACCGACTACGCGGTCAGCGACATCGCCTACGGGCTCGGCAACGCGGACACCACTCCGCCCAACTTCCACTACATCTACGTACCGATCACCGCCGGCGGCATCGCGTTCATGTACAACGTCCCCGGTCTCACCAAGACGCTGCAGCTCACCAGCTACACCACCTGCGGCATCCTCACCGGTGGTATCACCAAGTGGAACGATCCGAAGATTGCCGCCACCAATCCGGGCGCGTCGCTTCCCAACCTGGCCATCAAGCCGGTGACGGAGAGCGACCCGGCGGGTACCAACTACGTGCTCGAGGAGTGGTGCATCGCCGAGCAGCCGGCCCTGTGGACTGCCTTCGCCAACTACGAGAACAGTCTGTCGGGCAACCAGGTCGCCATCAGCGCCACCCATCCGGAGTCCCAGTGGCCCCCCCTGTCCAACGGCCTCGATGCCGATTCGACCGCTGCGGTGTCCAGTGACGTATCCACCAATCCGGGGGCGATCGGCGGAGTCCAGCTGCAGTACGCGGTCGACGCCGGATTCGACAAGGGTATTCCGGCCAAAGGTGTCGCCTCGGAGCAGAATGCCAGCGGCGTCTATGCCGCTCCCACCCCGGTGGACGTGGCCTCGGCCCTGGCCTACGCCACGCAGCTGCCCAACGGCACCCACCAGCTCAACTTCAACGGCGTCGGACCTCATGTCTACAACCCGTCGACCTACAGCTACCTCCTTTCGCCTGCGGCAGGGTGGCAGGCGTCCAAGGGAGCGGTGATGAGCGCCTTCGTGAACTATGTGCTCACGCTCGGGCAGCAGCAGTCACCGAGCTTCGGGTATGCAAGTTTGGGCTTGTCGCTCGAACGCTTCGGGATCACCGCGGTCACCCAGGATGTGCCCGGGGCGGTGGCGGTGACCGCAGCCGAGCAGGCCGGGTATTCGTGTGGCGACCTGACGCCCGGCGAAGTGGCGGCCGGTCAGACCACTCCGACCTGTGGGGTGACCACGGTCACCGCGCCGATCCCGCCGAAGGTCGGTGTCGGAAGCTTGACGGGCGGCGGCTCATCATCGAGCGGCGGC
>JADGOF010000463.1 GCA_017883105.1 Acidimicrobiales bacterium | reverse complement strand
CCGGCGCTGAACCACCATTGCCGCCTGGAGCCTGTCGAGCATCGAATCGAATGTCTCCGCCAACTGACCGACCTCGTCGTCGGTTCCCTGGTCACCGAGCCGTCGATCCAGATCACCGTTTTCGATGGATGCCGCAGTGGTCGTGATCCTTCCGACCTCGCGGAGCAGACGCCGCAGCAACAGGTAGGCGCCGGCCACGGCACCGACCAGAGCAACCAACGCCTCCCCGATCACCAGCACCAGCACACGGTTCTGGTCGGCCGTCAGTTGCGAGAGGTCCGAGGTCACGATCATCGTGCCCAAGGCGGCCTTCCCGGCCCGGATGGGGGCGACGAGGTACAGGGTGTCGATCCCGTCCAATGTCGACCGGTGGGAACTGGTGGCTGACGGTGGACCCGCCAACAGGGTGCGGATCTCCGGGTTGCGAAGCAGCGATGCAGACCCCGAGCTCCCCAGCCGGGCACCGCTGGGCAGACCCACCATGATCGTCTCTCCTTGCGGGAGGACGCGGCTCTGGAGGTAGGCGACGGTGGCGGAATCGAGACTGGCGGAACTCGTGCCAGTGGCTGCCCGCTCGTAGCTGTCGACCTCGGACACCAGGCCTCGGGTCACCGAAGCCAGCGACTGATTGCTGAAGGCCCGCTCCGTCTCGAGCGCGGTGATCGACAGAATGGCCGCCAGCAACACGGCCAGGAAGGCGGCGAGCCGGGTGGCTGATCCGATCCTCCTCCTGCCCCGACGGCCTGCGCCGACGCGGCTCACTGGTCGCCGGGCTCAGGTCGCGTGGGTGGCTTCGTGGTGGTGGTGGTCGAGGTGGCAGTGGTGGTGGTCGTCGTGATCGGCCCCGTAGTAGATGGATTCTCACCCGACGGATCCGAGCTTCCCGTCCCAGGGCTCGTAGGATCGGCACCTGACTCCGGCGAAGAGGTGGTACCGGATCCACTCTGGGACTGCGGGACCGGATTTACGGTTGACGGATCAGAGCCTGACTTCGGACCGGTCGGGGTCGCTGACCCCGAATTCGAGCCGTCCGAAGTCGGGCTATCGGTTTGGGAGATCACCGGACGGGAGGGTGCCACCACCTTTCCGTCCTCGGCAACGGTCGAAGACGGGGGTGCGGTAATCGACCGGGTAGGTGTCCCGGCCGTGGGAACCTGCACCGAGCCAGGCAACGTGACCTTCGCCGTGGAAAGCGACCCTTGTGCCGCACTGACGATGGCCAGGGTGCCGATGATCGCCACCACCCCCGGGACGGCCCACCAGGGCCCTTTCACCGGATTCCCCTGGGGCGGGAGGCTCCGCCCGACCACGGCAATCCACGGAAACAGGACTGGTTCCTTCGCCTCATAGGGGCAATTCTCCCGCATTCCGGGGTCCACCGGGGGTCACGTCGCCAAACAGGCCGCCAACAGGCTCCTTCTGCTGCTCCACCACAACCACGGCATTGTTCGGACATGCGGCAACCGCGCGCAAGGCCCGCTTCACGGAGCGGGCGTCAGCAGGGGTGGGATCGATGACCCGGCCAAAGCCCCAGCGGTCCAATTCCACCCCTTCCGGAAAGAACAACGCGCAGATGGCATGGCCTCGGCAGCGGGTCGGGTCGATGCGCACAATGACACTCATCGCCAGACCTGGTCCAACGGATCACCCAACGGGACCGGAAACACCGGAGGGTGGTTCGAGGCTCGGCACGGATGACCGGCCAGGTGACGCACGACATCGTCCTCGAACACATCAAGCGTGGATCGCACCAACCGGGCGACACCATCAGGGTGGCTGCAGGCGCCGCTACCGAGCACCAGATCTCCCAACGTCTGTAGTCGACGAAGTCCCCGCCGCCGGAGCTTTCCCTCTCCCAAGTCCTCACATGCCTCGGCCATGGCAGGGAGCCCGGCAACACACGGTCCGCACTGGCCCGCAGATTCGCCTGCCAGATAGCGCACGATGCGGGCAGTCTCGACCAACCCGCATGCGCCGTGTGGCAAGACGCCGATCAGTCCGCAGCCGGGTTGCGCGCCGACACACCCCAATGCCACCCGCTCGAAGGGAACCTGCCAGGCCATCTCGCCTTCCAACCAGGTTCCTCCATAGCCGCCTATCAGCACAGCAGCGGGCGGCGCGGCCAGACCGGCGTGGACCAGGACCTCGCCGATGGTCGCTTGACCCACCAGTTCGAAGACCTGTCCGGGCGAGGCGACCGCCCCGGTGAGGGTCAACAGTTGGGAGCCCGGCGATGACGCGGCACCGCCCGAACGCCAGAAGGGGGTTCCGAACCGGAGGAGGAAGGCAAGATGGGCCATGGTCTCCGCGTTGTTGATCAAGGTGGGCCGGCCGGAAGGGCCCTTCTTGGCCATGGGGATCCCCGAGAAGTGGGGCTTCGCCTCTCCCCCATCGACAAATGAGGCAATTGCGCTGGCCTCACCGGCAACATACCGATCCGGACCCACGGAGATACGCCATTGAGGATCAGCGAGGCACACTGCCTTTCGTTCTTCCACAGCACGGATCAGCGCGTCGTGGACGGTCGTGGATCCCCGGTGCAGGTGCACGATCACCTCACTGGCGCCGATTATGGCCGCCGTGGCCGCGGCGCCGTCGAGCACCAGGTGGGGTCGGTATCGACAGAGGACATGATCCTTCCGGCTGGCCGGTTCGCTCTCGCTCGCATTG
>JADGOF010000462.1 GCA_017883105.1 Acidimicrobiales bacterium | reverse complement strand
TCTGCAGCAGCACGCTTCGTCCGATTCCCACTCGGTCGAGAGCACGGTGGAGTATCGGGGAGGTGGACTTCGTGGAGCGACTCGCTCGACCACTGTCTGAAGTGGTGGCCCACTACGACGTCGTGGTGGTCGGCTCCGGCTACGGCGGGGCCATTGCCGCCTGCCGACTGAGCCGGGCCCGACAGTCGGTTGCGCTCTTCGAGCGCGGACGTGAACTGCACCCGGGTGAGTACCCGACCCGCGTCCATGAAGCCATTTCCCATCTCCAGCTGAGTGGGCCCGGGCTCGGGTCCGACAAGCAGATCGGCGACAAGCGAAACCTCTACTGGCTCCACACTGACGGAGAAATGAACGTCTTCTCGGGCTGTGGCCTCGGGGGGACTTCGTTGGTCAACGCCAGTGTGTCCCTCCGTCCGGATCCCCGCATCTTCGATGCGCGTTGGCCCGGCAAGCTTCGCTGTGACGATCAAGGTCGGATCGCTGATGCATTGGCCAGGGGATTCGATGCCGCCGAGGCCATGTTGTGCCCGACGACCTATCCCGAGACGTTCCCCCCCCTCGCCAAGGTTGCAGCACTGCAGGTGGCTGCCGGCGATCGGAAGATCGTCCCGGCGCCGATCAACGTGTCCTTCAGGGAGGGCCCCAATGCCGCCGGCGTGCATCAACAGGCGTGCACCGGCTGTGGCGACTGTGTGACCGGCTGCAATTTCGGTGCCAAGAACACAGTATTGATGAACTACCTGCCTGACGCGGTGGCCCACGGCGCCCAGATCTTCACGGAGATCGAGGTGCGTACGATCGAGCAGACCGCGGACGGACGGCGATGGATCGTGCAGGCCCAGCCGCTCGGGCTCGGGGTCGAGAAGGAGCTCGGCGGCCCACCGGTCACCGTCACCGCTGATCTCGTGGTGTTGGCTGCCGGAACGCTGGGGACAACCGAGATCCTGATGCGCTCGAGGGAGCACGGCCTGCGGCTGTCCGGGCAGCTCGGGCTCCATTTCACCGGGAACGGAGATGTGGTCGGGTTCGCCCAAAGACCCGGCACGCCCGTTCACGCGGTGGGTGCAGGGCACCGCGCCCCCGACCCGAGCTCACCTGTTGGACCGTGCATATCGGCGGTGATCGACGAGCGGTCGGAGGTCCCGGTCGACCAGGGTCTGATCATTGAGGATGCAGTGGTGCCGGGCATGATGGCCAGTGCCGTGGCCGCCGACCTGGCGGTCCAGCTCGGCGTGGCGAAGGAGGGTTGGTGTCGCCGTGTGGCCGCCGGACTGGGCGGGCTGCTCAGCCTCGTGGGTGGTGGGCACAAGGGAGCAGTCGAGCACCTCCAGACCCTCCTCGTCATGGGCCACGATGACGACAAGGGTCGCCTCGTCCTCAAAGACGACCACGTAAGCATCGAGTGGCCAGACGTCGGAACGACCGAATATTTCGAACGGGCCGATCTCGCTCTGGCTGCTGCAGCAGGTCACGGCGGAGGCACGTTCGTCCGCAGTCCACTGGAGTCCCTCCACCTGAACGGCAGCCTGGTCACCGTGCATCCGCTCGGTGGCTGCGTGATGGCCACGAGCATCAAGCGTGGCGTCGTCGACCATCGAGGCCGCGTCTTCTCACCCGTCGAGAAGGGCGCCGTCTACCAGGGCCTGGTGGTGGCCGACGGATCGGTCGTCCCCAGTCCGCTGGGGGTCAACCCGTTGCTCACCATCTCCGCGCTGGCGGAGCGGAGCATGGCACTGCTCTGTAAAGAGCACGGCTGGACCTACGACACGACCCCGAGCGGTCCCCGCCTTCCGGACCTCCCTGGCGGGCCCCCCGCAGTGCCCACAAGAGCCGGGCTCCGCTTCACCGAGAGGATGGCCGGCTGGTGGTCGGTCGACCCGTCGCCGGACAGTGGGGCGCTGACCCCTTTTCTGGTCGCGGAACAAAGAGGACAGGCCGGAAACGACGGAGAGCTGTCGTTCGTGCTGACCATCTCCACCGGCGACATCGAGAAGGTCACCACTCATCTCGACACCCCGATGGACGCGCTCGGAGCGGTGTCGGCACCGGGGCTCTCCCCCGACCCCCTCATGGTGGAGGAAGGACGCTTCCAACTACTGGTCGTTGACGACACGGCCGACGCTTCGGTGCGCCACATGCGTTATCGGCTTCCCCTGGCCGCAACCGATGGCCGGCGGTACTTCCTCGACGGGTACAAGGTTGTCGCTCGAGGAGAAGTGGGTGAGGTTTGGCATGCCACCACCACGCTGTATGTGACCTTGCACCACGACGGTCAGGATGGAGCCGTAGTCGGTCGTGGCGTACTGCGCATCCAACCGGCCGATTTTGCCCGCCAGTTGAGGACAATGCACGTGACCGGGCCGGTGGGCAACCTCGACCGCCTGACGTTCGAGGCCAGGTTCGTACGGGCGTTCTCCGGCACCTTGGCCCATGACTACGGAACCGTGGTCCACCGCACGACCAAGTTCGACACCTCGGCTGCGCCGAGACGCCATCGGGCGCTCGATGTGCCGCCACCCCGGCACTACGACTATCGAACTCGCGATGGTCTTACCTTGCGGCTCACCCGCTACCGCGGCGGGAGATCGGCCCCCGTCGTTCTCAGCCACGGGATGGGCAATCCGCTGACCTGGTCGCTCGACACCGTGGACCGGACGCTGCTGGAGGTGCTCGT
>JADGOF010000461.1 GCA_017883105.1 Acidimicrobiales bacterium | reverse complement strand
GTCTGGTCGGCCCTGGTGTTCGTGGCCGCATTGGTCTTCATGTTCTTCACCTTCTCCACGTCGGTGATCCTCGGGTTCGTGGGCGTCGTGGTGATGTTCCTCTCCGGGGTGGTCTTCGCCAACAACGCCCGTCGGATGGGCAAGGCCGGCATCGATGACATCTCCCGCTCGCTGCACAGCCGAACTCTGAGCAACACCGTCCACGATCCTCGCGACTGGATCCGTGGTCGTTTCCACCGCGACGACTGACGCCCCGTCGACCGCGGTGCATCCTGGGGATCGCATCGGACCGGGGCCCGTCGGACCCGTTGGACCAACGGTTCTGGCCGTGGATATCGGCGGCACCAAGATGGTTGCGGGTGTGGTGGATGCCACCGGTCGCATCCTGTCGGCGGCCCGGGTGGCAACCCCTCCCTCGGATGATGGGGAGATCATCTTTGCCGCCCTGGCCGCGGTGATCGGCCAGGCCCGTTCGTCGACGGCAGTGACACCGGCGATCTGCGGAGTCGGCTGCGGCGGCCCCATGGGGGCGGGAGGGGAGACGGTGTCACCCCTCAATATCCGCGGATGGAGGGAATTCCCGCTGCGCAGCCGACTGGCCGAGGTGGCGGGGATGTCGGTGGTGGTTGACAACGACGCCAAGGCCCTGGCTCTGGGTGAAGGTTGGCTGGGCGCGGCCCAAGGCGTGTCCGACTATCTGGCCATGGTGGTGTCCACCGGGGTGGGCGGAGGGATCGTGCTCGACGGGCGCCTGCTCGAAGGGTCCCACGACAACGCCGGCCACATCGGGCATGTCGTCGTCGAGCCCGACGGCAGGCCCTGCGCCTGCGGAGCGTACGGCTGCCTGGAGGCCGAGACATCGGGTCCGTCGATTGCCGCCGCCACCGGGCATCCCGCGTCGGAGGCACCCGACACGGTGCGCCGGCGCACCGGAACCATGGTCGGCCGGGCCGTGGCGTCGGTGGCCAACCTGCTCGACCTCGAGTTGGCGGTGGTGGCCGGGTCGGTGGCGCTGGGCTTCGGCACCGTGTTCTTCGAAGCCGCGCAGGAAGAGATCGAGCTGCGGTGCCGACTCGAATTCTCGCGATCGACCCGCATCGTCCCCGCCGGCCTCGGCGCCGATGGCCCGTTGATCGGTGCCGCCGCGGTGGGCCGGCGTTCCGTCCTGACCGAAGAGGCCTGAGATGGGTGTCGTGGCTGGGATACCGGAATCGGGTCCGTCCCGCGCCGCGGTGGTGTCCATGGTGGGGGCGGTGGTCGTGCGGCCCGATCTGTGGTGGACGGCCCTCGGGGCCCTCCACCGGCTGGCCGCTCCCGGTTGGTGGCGGGTGCGGCCCCACCTTCCCCTTCCCGATCCCCGTCTGTGGGGATTCAGGATGGTCACCGCCTATGGGGATCCGGCGGCGACTCCTGTCGACGCCGACGTGATCTCCTATCTCGAGTGGTGTCGGGCGACGGCTGACTCCAGCCGCGGCGGAAGGAGGCGACGGTGACCGTCCGGTCGGCCAACTGCATAGTGACGGGTCGGTCGGGCTAATTTCCAAGGTGATGGATCGACGGTCGAAGCCCGGGGCGAAGACGGCGGCTGCCGATCGGCCCGCGTCCGAGGTTCGCGAGCCGGTCCGCTCTCCGATGTCCCCGTCGCGGCGGGCACTCGTTCTCAATGCCACTTTCGAGCCATTGGGCATCGTCTCCTCGCGCCGGGCGGTGCTGTTGGTGTTGGACACCAAGGCTGAACTGGTCCACACCACCGAACGGGTGTTCCGGGCAGAACGGATGAGTGTCCCCGAGCCATCGGTGGTGCGGCTCGTCCGCTACGTGCAGATTCCGCGGCACTACCGGGTAGCGGTCAATCGCCGCACCGTTTTTGCCCGCGACAGCTCACGGTGCCAGTACTGCGGTTCGGCGGCGGAGAACCTCGACCACGTCATCCCCCGCAGCAAGGGCGGACCGCACACTTGGGAGAACGTGGTTGCCGCCTGTCGGCGGTGCAACACGCGCAAGGAGGACCGTCTGCCTCACGAGGCCGACATGGTCCTGCGCTCGACACCGGTCGCCCCCCGGCACCGGGTGCAGCTGCTGGCGATGTGTGGCGGGGCCAGCGACGACTGGAGCACCTACCTCGGCACCGCGGCGGTCGACGGCACCCGACTGACCGCGTGAGCGGCGCCGGGTCACCGCCCGGGGTCTGACCCGGTGCCCACCTGGAGGTTCGAGGAGCGAGGGGAAGCCGCGGCCTCCCTGCATGCGAGCTGGCCGGCCGCCGACGCCCGGCCGGGGGAGCGGGCCGTCGCCCGGTGCCGGGTGACCGCCCCGGCGGTGGTGCTCGGTTCGACCCAACCTGAAGCGGTGATCGATCTCCGTCGGGCAGAGGCCGCCGGGGTGTCGGTGGTCCGCCGCCGTTCCGGCGGCGGCGCCGTGCTGGTGACACCGGACGATCCGGTCTGGATCGACCTGTGGGTCCCGGCGGGCGATCCGTTGTGGCAGCACGACGTCGGTCGGGCCTTCGACTGGCTGGGAGCGGTGTGGGTGGACGCACTCCGAGGATGTGGGGTGACCGGGCTAATAGCCCATCGCCAGGGGTACGTGGCCTGCACCCGGTGGTCGGGCCTGGTCTGCTTCGGAGGGGTGGGCACCGGCGAGGTGGTCACCGACGACGGTCGCAAGGTGGTCGGGC
>JADGOF010000051.1 GCA_017883105.1 Acidimicrobiales bacterium | reverse complement strand
AGGGGCTGAGTTAGGTACTACACGGCGTTACGCGAAACACTGCCACTGACCTGGGAGAATGTCGACCTCTCATCGGATAGCCAGGAAACTCCCGCTAGGGCTGAAACAGAGTCGTTCGGCAGGTGCTGGTCGCCCGAGGGGGTGACACGGGTCGCTGCCCCTGAACAGTGAGAGAGAGCGGGGCAGGTGTGAGGAATGGTGTGGCCAGACCAGAAATGCCGACCGTTCAGGCCAAGGGCCGAGCGCGGCCCGGTGCCACAGTGCGCGCAAGGATGCCGAGCGTGGCGCGGAGCGCGCCCTCGGGAATGACCGGGAAAATAGCCGCGTCTTTCCAGCTCTGGTCGACAGACGACCAGTCGTAGTACGAGGTGACAAGCGTCCCCTCGTCAATCGGCTCCAGCTTGTAACCATAAACATGGCCAAGGTTGAGCTGACCTTCGATCTTCCACGCGATCTCGCGGTCCGGCTCTAATGTCACGATCCTCACGGTGACGTCGTACAGGCCCAGCGGGTGATCATTGAGCGCCTCGCGGTCCATGTGCACCACGAAGGAGTCGCCGACAGATGTGACCGGATCACCCGTGGCATCCATCAGCATGCCCGAACTGTCGATGGCGACATGCCCGTGTGGATTGGTCAGCACCCCAAAAATCGCCGCTGGGTCTGCCGCAATTGCTCGTTGGACCTCCAACCGTTCAGCCACGGCTGCAATCATTGCACGCTCCGGTATGGCGCTGTATGAGCCGGGGAGTCTTCAATCCTCTGCTATCGCTCACCGACGACACTGTCCCCAAATGCTCAGGCATATCGCCAGTCCAGGGTGACCCAGAACACCGGTTTACTGGGTGCCGCGTACTTGCCCGACGCCGAGCGTGCTTGCGGACCGTGAACGCACGCGTAGGTGCCGATCTGCGCTGCGGCCAGGATGGCTACGAGTGGACGTTCTGCTCTGAGGTTCTGTGTGTGGTGCTGATTGCATTTGTTTGACCGACTACAATGTAGTCATGTCACATCCCGTGTCCGTTCGCTTTCATGACCCTCGGGTGGCCGAACAGCTCAGGTCCGAGGCCGCTACCCGTAGCGCCTCGACTTCAGCGTTGGCCGAGGAGTTGATCGACGAAGGTCTGCGCGCTCGGCGCCACCCGCTCGTGAGCTTCCGTGACGGTCCCGCTGGCCGCCGTGCCCACGTCGGCGGCGGTCCCGACATCTGGGAGGTCATCGAAGGTCTGGTGGGTGGGGACGTCCCTCCCGGCAAGCGGATCTCGCGAGCGGTCAAGGTGTTCGGGCTGCGCCGCGAACAGGTCGAGGCCGCGCTCGCCTACTACGCCGAGTTCACCATGGAGGTCGACGCCCAGATCGACGCCAATCGCCGGGCGGCCGAAGAAGCAGAAGCACTGTGGCGCCGCCAGCAGGACCTATTGGCAGGGTGAGGCTCCTGCTCGATACGCACCACTCGCGCCTGGCCGCAGAGCGGCTACGAGCTGATAGCCACGACGTAGTGGCCGCAGCCGACGATCCGGTACTCGCATCCTTGCCGGACGAAGAACTGCTACGGGCGGCAAGCCGAACGGGTAGAGCTGTGGTCACCGAGAACGCACGAGACTTCGACCGGATCGTCCGGAGTTGGGCAGTCACCGGTGAGCACCACGCTGGTGTCGTGTTCACCTCGCCACGCCGCTACCACCGCGGTAGCAACGCATATCCCGCCGATCTGGTCGCTGCCCTCGGGATGTTGATGGCAGACCCACCCAGTGGTGATGGCGATTGGGTGTTCTGGCTCCAGTAGTCAAGCCGGAGTCGGCAGACACATGGCACCGAGTGGCCTGCACTCCCGAGGTGCCGTTCTGCGTTGAGGCCAGGATGGCGACGGCCGTCGTTCTGGCGCGTCGTTCGGTGCCAGAGCGGGTGCGCTTGATCGCCGACTCGGGTGCGATCGGCGGCACCCAGGGCACCGGCTGCCGACAGCGGTTCTGTATGCTTTGCAGCCGGGGTAGGCGGCCTCCGTGCTTGCTCCGGTTGCTGCGCACGGAACGGCACGAGTGGGGCACCTCTGGAGTCCTGGCCGTCGGTATTCTGGGGCACCCCCAGGGCCCGAAGTGCCGGTCCATATGAGGATCCGCTTTCGGCAGGCCACCAATGTAGTTGTCCCCCGACCAAGACATGGGACAGCCGCCACCTCAGGCCGCCTGTGCCGGGACCTCCACCGGGAGCTGGATCGGCAGATCGGCCGACGACTCGCCGACGCCGACGACGTAGCTGCCGGCCACCACGGTGGGCGTCCCCCCAGCGTCCGAGGCGAAGCCCGACGCTGGAAGCACGAGCGTTGCACGGGTGGTTTCTCCGGGCGCCACGACGACTTTCTTGAAGGCGCGGAGCTGCTCCGGGGGCTCGCCGAGTCCGGACGGATAGGCCACATAGGCCTCGACGACATCGGCTCCGGACCGGGAGCCGGTGTTGGCCACGTCGACCTCCACGGTGTAGCCCCCCGCCGGCGACGGAGCGACCTGCGCGTCCGAGAGGTCGAACGAGGTGTAATCGAGTCCGAAGCCGAACGGGAACAGCGGGGTGACGCCGTTGGCCTGATACCACCGGTAACCGATGTCGAGGCCCGTACCGAAACTCACCCCGGCGTCGATCCCAGGAAACTCGGCGACCGTCGATGCGGGCTGGGCGGTTGGGAACGTGATCGGCAGCCGTCCCGAGGGGTCGACCTGACCGGTCAGGACCGCGGCCACGACAGTACCGTCCTCCTCGCCCGGGTACCAGGCCTCGACGACGCCAGCCACGTTCGCCAGCCACGGCATGAGAACCGCCCCACCGCTGTTGATGACGACCACGGTGCGGGGGTTGACGGCGGCCACGGCCGCGATCAACTGATCAGCGTCGCCCGGGAGCGCCAGCGAGCGGTCGGCACCCTCCCTCTGAATCTCTCCGGTGAAGACCACGGCGACCGAGGACCGACGAGCGGCGGCGACGGCCGCGTCAAATTGTGCAGTCTCATCGGCGATGCCGAACGCGGGCGCGGGATAACCGTCGACCGCGAACCAGCGGATCGCGAACGTTTAGTGCACCCCGGCCCGGAGGGACACGGCGGTGGACAGCAGGTTCGGAGTGTGGAGCCCGGCCGAGGACAGGACCGGGGCGCCGTTCATGGTCAGCCAGGTGTCGCCGACTTCGTGGAGCCCGATCTGGTAGATCCCGGACGAGCGGGGGGTGATCGTCTCGCTCCAAGAGCTCCAGTACTTCCCCGTTCCGGGGGTCGTGGCGGTAGCCACGGCGTCGGTCACGTTTCGGGATTCGACGACCGGGAGGTCCTCCTTTCCGGATTCGACCCGGTCGGTGTGCAGGTGTGGCTCATCCGTGTCGAAGTAGCGCCTGGAGATCGTCTGACGGGTGGTGATGGAGCGAAGCTGGATGGAGCGCAGTCCTCCCTGGGCGTACCGGATCGCGGTCGAGCGGTCGAGCGCGGACCGCAGGGCGGCGAGCGGTGAGGACACGAACGGCGCCACGACCGCCGAGCTGCCGTCACCCGCGGTAATCGGGTGGGTCGCCCCGGATCCGATCACGGCGATCGACCCGATGCCGTGCGCCAGCGGGAGGACCGCTCCGGCGTTCTTCAGGAGCACCATGGATGCCTCGGCCGTCGTGGTCGCCACGCGGGTGTGTGCCGGGGTGATGACGTTGGCGGACGGTCTGCCTTGGACGGGACGGCCGATGAGCCCGTACCGGAACATCGTGGTCAGAGTCTCGGTGACCGCCCGGTTCAGATCGGCAACCGGGATGGCGCCGGACCGAACCAGTCGGACCAGGGCGGCGGGCGAGCCGGGTTTGATGAGGGCGATGCCGGCCCGGAACGCCGCGGCCGTTCCCTGATTCGGCACAGCGGTGAGATCGGACCGAACGAATCCAGTGAACCCCCAAGATGCGAGGTCGGCGTACACGGTCGGGTCGGAGCAGTCGTTGACGGTGTTGACCGAGCCGTACGAGCACATGATGGACGCAACGTGGGACTGCTGTACGGCTTCTTCGTACGGTGGGTTGAACACTTCGGCGAGCGCCCGGGCGGGGACCTGCTGGTCGAGGATGTGGCGCGCTGTCTCTTGCGAGTACGCGGTGACGTGTTTTAGGTTCGCCATGGTCCCGGTGGACTGGATGCCCTCCACGTTGGCGACGCCCATGGCGCCGGTCAGCACCGGGTCCTCGCCGAATGCCTCGAAGATACGGCCGGCCTCCGGCACCCGGGCAAGGTTGAGCTCGGGCCCTTGCGCGGCGTCGATTCCCTTCGCCCGTGCCTCCTGGCCCATGACCGTACCTGTGGCACGCGCAACCGACGGGTCGAAGGTGGCGGCTAATCCTATGGCGGATGGCAGCTGCGTCACGCCGTGCATGTTGTAGGCGATCCCGTTCGGCCCGTCGGTGAGCGTCAGCGGCGGGATGCACATCGAGGGGATCCCGAGGTTGGTGTTCTCGAGGGGCGGGGCCGTCCGCAGGACGACGAACGACGCCTTCTGACCGAGCGTCATCCGGGCCAGGACCTCGGCGGCCAGCGACGCTGCAGTGCCATCTCCCTGTCGGGCCTGGGACACCCACGGGCAACGGGCCGCAGCGCCCGATGCCGCAGGTGCGTCGTCGGCACGGTGCGTGCCCACAACGACGGTTCCTGCGATTGACGCGCTGACGAGGAGCCCGGCCATGAGGATCCGTCTTCGGGTCAGGCGTCCGGGGCTGGCCATACGACCGGTCGTTGCTCCTTGCTCGTTGGGCGTCGGCGTACCCTGACCTGCCGGAGTGTCCCGGGTGCACTCTACGACGCGCAGGAAACCGGGTGGTGGACTTGGCGTTTGCTCCAGCCTCGGCCTCTTGGTCCCGGCTTCTCAGCCTCGATCCGCCGAATTCCGGCCCTATGCGATCCGACAAGCACCAAGTGCGTTGCCGTCATGGAGAAGTCCGGCGGTGATCTCGATTGTCTGCCCTTTCATTGCCAGCATTTGAGTATCTCCTATCGCCGCCGAACTGGGAGTCTCCCGTCAGCGGGTACATCAGATGTACCGGGAGGATACGACGTTCTCTAAGCCCGAGGCCGAATTGGCAGCGGGCCGAGTGTGGAAGTGGGAAGACGTGGAGTAGTGGGCCAAGGCGACGGGGCAGATCAGGTGAAGCCTGAAGATGCCCTGATGCTCCGGTGGGCGATGAAAGCCAGGCCGGTACTGCGGACTCTCGACGGGGCCATACGGCAGGCTCGCAAGGATCTCATACAAACGCCGGATTCGCTCCGTGCTGTTGGGTGGTCACGCGGGGCAGCATCCAACACGGCGATCGCGTGGCGCGAAAACAATCCCTGTCCGGACAAGACATCGGACCAGGACCTGATCGACCTATTCGAGCTGCTGGACAACACGGCCGAGGCGATGGAGGAGTCTGCTTCGATCAACCCGACGCCGGCCATCACAGGATTTGACGACATCCTGGTCAGCATCAGCAATTCAGTGGCCAAGATCCTGAAGACGATCCAGCGGTTGCGCTTAGACCGCCCTCAGTTCACTCCAACGCGGCTGACCGGTACGATGCCGCCGTCGGGTCCGTTGAGCAGAGGTTCCGCCGACCGATGCTCCGGACCCGGCACTATCGCCCGCACCTGACCCCCACGTCGACCGTTTCAGGGGTACAGAAGCGAACGCAGGAGGGCGATGCTTAGGAGGATGTCCAAGCTGCCACGGCCAATGGCGGCAGCCAATCCTCACTGCGCACAGGGTGGTATCCGGCTGCCCGAAGGCGCTCCTCAAAGTGGTCGATCACCGCCGTCTGATCCGATAGCCGCCAATCAAAGATGGGGTCGCCAACGTCGTGGCGGGAAGAGAACTCGTGGACAATAGGGGCAGAATCGACCATCACAAATGTCACGTACCACCGGCTCTCTGACGCTGTCAGTTCCGCTCGGGTCGCCGAATAGTGGAATTTCAGTTCCATGCTCGAACCCCTTTCGCGCGCAACAGTGCCGCCCGCACGAAGCGTACTCCCGTGTTGCCAACAGGGCTCAGGGCAATCGGAATAGCAGTAGCACGCTACGACCTCTAGGAGTCAATAAGTCGCAGTCATCCCGCTGGCAGAAAGTGGCCAGCGGTTGCGGGGTGTTCGTGACGCTCCACTACCCTTCAGCAGTCAGGTCCGTCGAGCAATAGCCCCCGCCGGCTGTCGCTCCGGACCCGGCGCCATGTTTACCTCGCCCAAGTTCCGGGTATCGCGAAGGTGTCAGGTCCGTCGAGCTGACGTTTGGGCAGTCCGACGCTCCGGACCTGGCATTGTTTGCCCCCACCCTGACCCCCACTCTGGGGGAAAAACCCCCCCACTCTGACCGTTTGCGGGGCACAGGGGCGAGTGTGTGGGGCGTGGCAGTGATTTGGGATCAATCCGAGTGCGGCATCCTGGTCCATCGGTATGAGCCGGCGTTCTTGGATACATCGGGGATCTGGTCATTCCCGAAGCACCGGTCAGCCTGCGCTTGAGCCTCCCCTCTGGTCATTGGAAGGCTCTCTATTTCGCCATCGGTGAACTCGACTGTTGCCATCGACACGTCACCGTCGCTCCACCATTCGATGGCCACGACCTTTTCGACAAAGCCGGGCCCAGAGAAGTCGATCGGACCAATCGGATGCCCGGAATCTGTCATCGCCCCATGTAACCACCTGGCCGCTATCGCGGACGGGACCGTGCGCCCGGACATGACACGGACGTGCGCTGCAGCCGGCTCCGATCGGATGCCGCTCGTACAGATCGGCGGCATAGTCCTCGCTCCTCGACGTCGTGGTGCTTGCCCTTGTTGTCCTTGAACCGTCCCCAGTAGATTGGGCGCACTGGGCAGTGAGTCGGCGCTCCCTGCCGGCCGGCCTTGCCCTGGACCATGCGGAAGCATCGACCCGGTGCAGGGCTGAACGCTTCGGCGTAGTGGTCCGCGTGATCCATGGGGCCCGGGTAGGGCGAGGGAGTGGTGCGGCCATCACTGTTCTGCCAGGAGTAGGTGTGGTGGACTGGAAGTATGCCGCGAATCGCAAGAGAACTCATGGCCTGGATAGACGAGGCGTGGGCCAGGCCGACGGGGAGGATCAAGTGAAAGGGGAACCGTGACCAGCTACGAGTACGCACCGGGCGACGAGTTTCGCAACATCGAGCACGCACTGTGGCTCCTGACGGCATTCAGGGCGGAGTTCGATACCCCACTGAAGGACAACAAATGGCTTCGGGACGAACTGCGGAAGCTTGTCCAGACCGCTGGCCCTGAGGAGACTGAGGCGACTCTCGGGAGAATCGTGAATGGGTTCATGGGGCTCACGTCAGCTCTCGTCGACAACCTCGCCGAATCGACAGATAGCACTGGCGATGAGGTACTTGCCGTGTTGCGCCGGGTCACCGAGCAGAACATCGCCGCCACAGACGGATAGGTCCGGACCGTGTGACCCCCACCCGTGCGGTTTGCGGGGCATATGGGCGAGCGTGTGACCAGCCTCGCCCCTGTCCGGCGAGGACTTGGACGGGAAGTCGGACCAAGGTGGCAAGAGAACGTACGCCAGCACCACGGAAGAACGTCTGTGTGACGACCATCATCCTCACGGCACATCGTCAGCGTTGGCATCAACGGAGATCCCCAGGCCCCAATTCGACAAGTTGACGTTCGACGAGGTTCGGGTCGCCATATTGGCCGGACAGGGCTTCGTCACCCACGGGCCCGGTACGGAGCAGCCGAGAATGATCCGGTCGGCCACCTGCCGTATTGTGAACAGTCCGAAAACGTAGGCGGGGGCTGGCGTTGCTCGCGTCAGGGGGTGTCAGGGCACCCACGGATTGGTCAGTAGAGCCTAAAAAGTTGTCACGTGGTCGGGTAACCACGTAGCGCACTCAGATGGCACATTTGCGTCAAAGATCGGCAAGCAAGTGCTCAACTCCGTAGAAGGTGTCGATGCGTTGACGGGCCACCGCGGGACCAACGGCGTCGTACACACAGTGGAGCTGGCCATCACGGCCCCCAGGCATCACCGACCTTGTCGTAGGGATCACCCCGGCGGAGGGAGTCTTCGATTCGGGTCAGATGTTGTCGGACAGCGGTTTATAGCCGAGAGTGAGGAGCCCGTGGGTCTGAGTTACGGCACGACGATCGCCGACATGTTGATGATCTGCCCGCCGTCAGCGAATGAGCCGAACGGGCTCACCTGACCGGTCCGGGAGTAAACCAGGTCAACGATTGACGGCCCTGGCTAACCGCAATACCGTTCAGTTAAGGCGACCGGTATTGAGATTAGAAGTGGCCATTCACCACCCGGCTCTCGACGACTCCGATTCTGTTACCCGTTGCTGGCCTTGGCCTGTTGGACTGCTTGGGCGGTGATATCGGCCACCTGAGAGGACGGCGGCGGGGTGAGGGTTGCCGGGGTGCCGAAGTTCGAGAAGGTCATAGTCAACGTGGCTGCCCCGCTGCCGTTGGTGGCCCCGGTGCTGGCGGCCGGGATGGGGACCTCCTCTCTCACCTGTCTCACCAGACCAGTGGCGTCCACCCACACTTCCACCGGCAGCGTGTTGGTGCCAAGATCCTTCGCTTCCTGAGTTATCGCCAGGCCAGCCTTCGCACCAGCCTTGGCGGTAACGTTGGCCGCCTCTTTGGTCAGGTCGACGGTCGCTCGGTACTGAGTGGTGGCAGTCCCGTCGATGGTCGCCGCACCGACCTTGGTCACGTTGTCTGAGACAACGGCCAGATTGGAGAGTGCCTGAGTGGGACTGTCGGAGTTGGCCGAAGCGAGCTGGGAGAACGACGTGCCCAGCTTGGCCTCGGCCACCTGATTCAGATTCACGCTGACCCACGGCTTGTTGCCTGGCACCTGGCTCTGGGATGCCGGAGGCACCTGGACATATTCCACGCCGCCCGTCTCCAGCACCACTTCGCTGCCCCCGCTCGGGGAATTCACGTGTAGCTCGAAGCCTTGGTTGGACAGATCCACCAGCCCGGAACCAGTGACGGTCGCTGATTCATTGGATCCGCTGGTGCTGGCGGATTTGATCGACTCGGTGAAGGTGACGTTCGCCGTCTTGGCCTTGAGCGTCGTCGTATAGGCGGTCTGCACGACGTGCAGAGGTTCGACTACCGCCGAGCCACTGGACCCGCAAGCGGCTGCCCCCAAGGCTACGAGAACAGCAACTGCCGCGATCTGCTTTGATGTTCGCATCTGTCTCTTATCCCTATTCTTACTGGGCCCGGTTAGAACGTTCACGGACCGTGATCGGCTTGCTATTTCGATTCGGTGCATTGGGATACCTTTCTTGAAACATGTAGTCCTCGATGGCTCACTGACTGTCCATTTCGGGCAATCGTCAACAGCTTGCGATCAATGGCCTTGGCCGTCGCAGGACCACCTCGAAGATCTCGGGCGGGTGTCGTCGGGCTAGGGCGGGTGTCGTCGGGCAGAGGCAATGGCCTTCTGGCCAGCACGATCAAGGAAGGTCGTAGGGCGGCCCGATCAGACACCAGATCTGGTGGCATATCGACGATGGCCGTGGCCACGGGGGTGTTGGCCAGTCCGGGTGCATTGGCCGTGCCGACCTGACCCCGTACTACGAGTCGGCAAACAGAACCCGATCTCTCGACCCTTGCAGGAAAAACAGTGGAACCGCCGTCCATCTGTCACTTGAAGCCGAAATCTCCTATATACCGACCATGCTGGCCCACTGTAGGAACTGCAGCACGTTGTCGAGGAGGGCGTCTTACTTTCTGGTCGATTGCTCAACCACGGCCGAGTGTAGGCGATATTGCGACTCCGTGCCTGGCAGACATTGCGATGGTCCTGCGCTCCAGCGCAATTCGAAGAGACTTCTCGCGTCGACCGGGGTTCGAAGTGCATTTCAATTCCACGGTGCGGGAAAGTTCAGGAGCGGGCGTCAATAGACGAGCGGGAAGCCCATCCTCTGCGACCGATGCGGACCCGGTTCCGATTGAGCAGCAGTCCCGGCCCAGCAACGACCGCTCGGTGCTGGAATTGGCCCCATCGGTATTCCGCAGAATTGATCCGATGCCTGATTCCGGGCTCGTTGTTCCTTGTGACCGGGACTTCCAAAGCTGGGGTGACGTTCGTCGAGTGAGTAACTCTCCGGCTGACCTCCCTTTCTGTCAGCATGACCTGAGACACCTGAGGTACCCCTCCATCCCTCAAGGGCGAGACTGGACCCGGTAGACAGCGATGACCATGCCAACCCAAC
>JADGOF010000460.1 GCA_017883105.1 Acidimicrobiales bacterium | reverse complement strand
AGGGCACCACCCTGCTCGGGATCAAGGCGGTCATCGCCGAGAGCTACGAGCGCATCCACCGGTCGAACCTGGTCGGCATGGGCGTCCTGCCTCTCCAGTTCGCGGACGGCCAGAACGGCCAGACGCTGGGCCTGACCGGGCATGAGGTCTTCTCCATCACCGGCCTGGAGTCGCTCAACGAGAGCGTCAGCCCCAAGACGGTCGTCGTCCGGGCCGCCGAAGGCGACCGGGTGGTCGAGTTCGAGGCCCGCTTGCGCATCGACACCCCGATGGAGGCCCAGTACTACCGCAACGGGGGAATCCTGCCCTACATGCTGCGCCAGATGGCCGGCTGACAGGCCGGCTGACAGGCCGGCAGGCGGCCGGAGCGAGGGCTCAGCCGGCCAGCGGCAGCACGACGAATGCGATCACGATGAAGTGCAGGACGGCTCCCACGATGGTGCAGGCGTGGAACACTTCGTGGTACCCGAGTACGCCCGGGACTGGGTTCGGTCGCTTCATCGCGTAGACCACCGCACCGGTCGAGTAGGCCACGCCGCCGCAGAGCAGCAGGATGAACCCGACCACGCCGAGCGCATGGAAGAGCTGAGGGAGCACCGCCAGCGCCGCCCAGCCAACCACCACGTAGGGCAGGGCGATCACCCACTTGGGTGCATCGAGCCAGACCTGGCGCAAGCTGATCCCGATCACCGCTCCACCCCAGACGATGCACAACACGGTGGTCCGGGCCCAGCCGGTCAGGGCGATCCCCGCCACCGCGGTGTAGGAGCCGGCGATGGCGATGAAGATGGTCGAGTGGTCCAACCGTCGCATCCGCCGCCGGCCCACCGGGCCCCAGGTGCGCCGGTGGAAGAGCGCACTCACCCCGAAGAGGCTGGTGATGGCCAGCGCGTAGACGGCCATGATCGCCCTCGAGCCGGCGGTGGAGGCCGCCCAGATCAGCGACACTCCGGTCACCAACGACACGAAGAAGGCGACTTCGTGGAAGACGCCGCGCAGTCTGGGTTTGACCAGCTCCTCCGGTTCCGAGTCGCCGGACCGGCCACCGGCGGGGATCACCAACTTGTCGGCGGTGCCCATCAGCGTCTCCCCTCGGCACGTTCGACGAATCGGCGGAGCAACCGGCGGCCGACGGTCTCCACCTGGGTCAGACGCGGTCCGTCCAGGGTCACTCCGTCGGGCAGGTGGGGCCGCCACGTCGCGGCCAGGGAGTCGGTGACCTCCACATGGAACTGGAGTCCGTAGGCCCGCTCCCCCATCCGGAAGGCCTGATTGGGGAACTCCCGGGTGGCAGCAAGATGCACGGCTCCGTCGGGGATGGAGAAGGTGTCCTGATGCCAGTGCACGCAGGGAAGCGCAGTCTCGGCCAGACCTCCGTACTCGGGCCCGAACACCGGGTCCCGACGTCCGCTCGCGGTCAGCTCCACCTCACCGAGTCCGATCTCGGCTACCGGTCCCGTCGTGACCTCGGCGCCCAGGGCGGCGGCCATCTGCTGCGCACCCAGGCAAACACCGAGCACCGGACGACCGTTGTCCACCACCGCCCGGATCAGCTCCCGTTCGGCCTGCAGCCAGGGGTGGGCGTCCGTGTCGTGGACCCCCATCGGGCCGCCCATCACCACCAATCCGGCGATCGACCGAGGTTCGGGGAGCGCTGCGCCGAGGTCCATGCGGACCACGTCGAAGGCCAGTCCCGCTCCGTCCAGCGTCTCGCCGATCAAGCCAGCACCCTCGTGGGAGACATGTTGGACGACCGCCCACCGTCCCGGAGCAGATGGGCGGGGTCCGACCGCTCTGTCATTAGTGTCGTTGTGACGGTGCTCCACTACTCGGTGGACACCACGTGGAACGCCTCGGCCAAACTGCCGTCGGGCATGCCGGCGGCCAACGCGGTGCCGGACATCCAGTTCCGCAGGACTCCGTCGAGATGCTCACCGTCGCCGACCTGGCTCCGGTGCGCACGCAGCGCTGTCAATTTGAGGTCGAAGTACTCGGTGGCGTCCACCGCCCGGTCGGCCCGTTCGGTGGTCATGATCCACAGTTCGGGCACCGAGTGGGGCTCCAGGCCGGCCTCGAGCAGCTCGGGAAAGGCGAACGGGTTGCGGGCATCCGGGTAGACGGCACAGGCCGCGGCCTCGCCGGCAGCCAGATGGTCGGGGTGGCTGGCGTAGATACGCGCCCAGTTGCGCTCCGGCGACTGGGCGACGACCCGGTCCGGGCGGATCCGGCGGATCACGCCGCTGATGGCCTGGCGCAGCTCGAGGCTGGCCACGAGACGGCCGTCGGGGAAGCCGAGAAAGGTCACGTCGGTGACCCCGACCACCCGGGCCGCCGCCACCTGCTCATCCCGCCGGACGGCCGCCATGTCGGCGCGGCTGATCGACCGGTCGGATCCACCGGCGTCACCGTCGGTGCAGATGCAGTAGGCCACCTCGACCCCGGCACTGGTCCACACCGCCACCGAACCGGCGGCGCCGAAGTCCACGTCGTCGGGGTGGGCGGTCACCACCAGAATTCGCTCGACGCCTTCGATGCCGGCTCCGACCAACATGGCCTGACGGAAATGACTGTCTGACACGACGCGCTCCTCTGACCTACATCGGCGAGTAAGTCCTCGCGAACACCCGTTCGATACGCGACAAAGTGCCCTTCACCTGGGAGAATGGTGATTGCTCAACCCCCATGA
>JADGOF010000459.1 GCA_017883105.1 Acidimicrobiales bacterium | reverse complement strand
GCGCAGAACTTGCACTTGAACGTGCAGACGTTGGTGTAGTTGATGTTGCGGTTGGCGACGAAGGTGACCTCGTCACCCACCGTCTCGAAACGGAGGCGGTCGGCCACATCGGCCACGGCCCGTACTTCGGATCCCCGGGCGCCGAACAGGGTGACGATCTCGTCCTCGCCGACGGTCTCCCCGTTGAGGACGCCGGCCAGCACGTCACCCACCGCGCCACCGCTGGTGGGCACAGTGACTACCGGGGGAGCGGTGATGTCCGCCCGGTGGACGATGGTCGCACCCAGCAGATCGGGAGGCGGGAACTCCCCACCCGAGCACCAGGGATGGTCGCGACCCAGCCCCTCGGCATCCGAGCAGTCGAGCACGGGAAAGCGCATCGCGTCGTCCAACCACTGGTCGGGATCGAGGGCAAAGGTGGGATAGAGCGTCAGGCGCGGGGCCAAGGTGTGGCCGGTCGCCTCGGTGGCGGCCCGCAGGATGCCGAGAGCCGGCCACCTACGTTCGGGATTGACGTGGTCGGCGGTGACCGGGGAGACCCCGCCCCAGTCGTCGATGCCCGAGGCCACCAGGGGGGCCAGGTCGTCGGAGAGATTGGGCGGTGCCTGCAGATGGATGTCCGAAGGGAGCATGAGACGGGCCACGGCGATGGTCCACAGGAACTCGTCGGTCGGGCACGGTGGTTCCCTGTGCATGGTCGTGCCCGGCTTGGGCAGGAAGTTCTGGACGATCACCTCTTGCACATGACCGTGGCGCTGGTGACTCGCGGCGATGGCCTCCAGGGTGGCGATCCGGTCGGCCCGGGTCTCCCCAATACCCACCAGCAGGCCGGTGGTGAAGGGAATCCGGGCCTCACCTGCTGCCTCCAGGGTGGCCAGCCGACGGGCCGGGGTCTTGTCCGGTGCCGAGCGGTGGGCGGCCAGGTCGGGGTTGACCGACTCGATCATCATCCCCTGGCTGGCCGTGACCTCTCGCAGGCGGAGCATGTCGTCGAGGTCGAGGGCACCGGCATTGGCGTGGGGGAGGAGCCCGGTCTCCTCGAGCACGGCCCGGCAGGCGGCCACCAGGTAGGCGACCGTGGAGTCGTACCCGTGGTCCGATAGCCACTGTCGGGCGACCGGGTAGCGGTCTTCGGGACCTTCACCCAGGGTGAAGAGCGCTTCGTGGCACCCGGCGGCCTGTCCGGCCCGGGCGATGTCGAGGACTTCGTCGACGGTCAGGTAAGGGGACTCGACGCGGACCGGCGCCTTGGCGAAGGTGCAGTAGCCGCAGCGGTCGCGACACAGCATGGTGAGCGGGATGAACACCTTGGGCGAGAAGGTCATCCGGTTCCCGTAGGCCTCGTCACGTACCCGACGGGCACGCTCCTGCAGCGTTCCGATGTCGGCAGTGAGCAGTGCATGGCCACCGAGGTCCGGACGTGCTCCGGCGGCAGCGTGCACGTGCAGGTAGCCGGGGTCGACGGGCATCGGCGACACCTTACCGGAGGAGCCCGTCGGGACGATCGGGGTCCTGTCCGTCCATCTGGCGGATCAAACGGGCAGGTCGAGGTGGCCGGCGGCCGCGTCATCGACCAGCCACACCACCTGGTCGGCACCGACTCGGGCGCCCGGCAGATCCTCGCCGGCCATCATCCGTTCCAGGGCCTCGTGCTTCGACGCACCCGAGACGGTGATGACCACCAGACGGGCCCGGGCGATGCCCGGGAGGGTGAGGGTGATCCGGTCGTGGGGGTTGTTGGCATTCGGGTCACGGTTGGCCACCACCAGCACGGCGGGATCCTCGATGGCCAACGCCGCGGAGTCGGGAAAGAGGGAAGCGGTGTGCCCGTCGGGCCCCAGTCCCAGGTGGACCAGGTCCAACCGTCCGAGCGCGCTGACCTGGTCCTGGTAGACCGCTGCCGCCACTTCGGGGGAGCCGGATCGGTACATCGGGTGGTCGGAGCCCACCGGACCGATCACGTCGGTCAGGGCCTCGGTGACCATTCGATGGCTGGAGTCCGGATGGTCGAGGGGCACGCACCGCTCGTCGCCCCAGTAGACGTCGACGGTTGACCAGTCGACCGCGTCCGTTCCGGGCCCGGTCAGCGCAGCCAGGCGTTCGTAGCACTCCTGAGCGGTACCACCTCCGGAGACGAAGAGGGAGAAGCCACCTTCACGCGGGGCGGACAACCGCTCGGCCACCAGGTGGGCGAAGGCGTCAGGGACCGACGCCACCCGTTTGAAGGTGCCGTTCATCGGCGTCCAACGCCTCGCGTGTCCACCGACGTCATTGAGGGAGCTCGGTGAGGCGGCCACCGGTCAGTTCGAGATCGATCACCGGGTTGCGCCACTCGTCACCGGATCGTTCGACCAGCAGGTCGGCCATGTGGGGTCCCCAGGTGCCGGCGGGGTAGAGGTGAAGCCCCGCCCCGGGATCCGACCACGCCTCCAGATACGGGTCGACGATCCGCCACGCCTGCTCGACCTCGTCGGACCTGATGAACAAGGTGGCGTCGCCGACCATGGCGTCGTGGATGAGGCGCTCGTAGCCGTCGGCGGCCTCCGCCCCGGCGAAGGCCTCGGCATAGGAGAAGTCCATGGCCACCGAACGGATGTGGAACTTCTCGCCGGGCACCTTGGCCCCGAACTCGAGGCTGATCCCCTCGTCGGGCTGGATCCGCAGGATCAAGGTGTTGGGCCGCAGGTC
>JADGOF010000458.1 GCA_017883105.1 Acidimicrobiales bacterium | reverse complement strand
ACGGCAAGACGGTGGCATGGAAGGAGGTGCTGGCCGGCCAGAAGGCGTTCGACGAGACGGGGAGCTGGCTCCCCGATGAGACGGTCGACACGTTCCGCACCCACCTGATCGGCATCAAGGGCCCGTTGACCACTCCGGTGGGCGGGGGCATCCGGTCCCTCAACGTGGCCCTCCGCCAGATCCTCGATCTCTATGTCTGCCTTCGCCCGGTGCGCTGGTTCACCGGGGTTCCCTCCCCGGTGCTCCACCCCGAGAAGGTCGACATGGTCATCTTCCGCGAGAACACCGAAGACATCTACGCCGGGCTCGAGGTCGAGGCGTTCACCCCCGAGGCGGCCAAGCTGTCGGCCTACCTACGGGAGGAGATGGGCTGGGAGATCCGCGAGGGCTCCGGCATCGGCATCAAGCCCATCTCCGAAATGGCTTCCAAGCGTCTCATCCGGGCCTCCATCGAGTACGCCCTGGCCCACGTTCGCCCGAGTGTCACCATCGTCCACAAGGGCAATATCCAGAAGTTCACCGAGGGCGCCTTCCGCAACTGGGGCTACGACCTGGTCCGTGAGGAGTTCGCCGAGGTGGCCGTCGGGTGGGACGACTGCGACGGGAAGCCCGGTGACAAGCTGCTGGTGAAGGATGCCATCGCCGACATCACCTTGCAGCAGGTGCTGACCCGGCCGGACGACTTCGACGTCATCGCCACCACCAACCTGAACGGTGACTACCTGTCCGATGCCCTCGCCGCCCAGGTCGGCGGGATCGGTATCGCCCCCGGTGGCAACATCAACTACGTCACCGGCCACGGGATCTTCGAGGCGACCCACGGGACCGCCCCCAAGTACGCCGGTCAGGACAAGGTGAACCCGGGCTCGCTCCTGCTGTCCGGCGTCATGATGTACGAGCACCTCGGGTGGACCGGGGCTGCCGTCGACATCGTGACCGCCCTCGAGGCCACCATCGCCGACAGGGTGGTCACCTATGACTTCGCCCGGCTGATGGACGGGGCCACGGAAGTGAAGTGCTCGGAGTTCGCCTCCGCCATCGTCGACCGCATGTAGGAGACGCCCAGGTTCGACCAACCCGAACCGGCCCGATTAGCCTCGGCCCCATGGCAGCCAAACCTCCAATCCATGTCACCGTCACCGGGGCCGCCGGCCAGATCGGCTATGCCCTCCTGTTCCGTATCGCCTCGGGACAACTCCTCGGTCCCGATCAGCCGGTGTTGCTGCGGCTCCTCGAGATCGAGCCGGGGATGAAGGCCCTCGAGGGCGTGGTCATGGAACTCGACGACTGTGCGTTCCCCCTGGTCAGCGACATCGTCACCACCACCGATCTCAATACCGCGTTCGACGGGACCTCATGGGCGCTGTTGGTGGGCTCGATCCCCCGCAAGGCCGGCATGGAACGGGGGGACCTGCTCACCGTCAACGGGGGGATCTTCGGCCCCCAAGGTCAGGCCATCGCCGCCAATGCCGCCTCCAACGTGCGGGTGGTCGTGGTCGGCAACCCCTGCAACACCAACTGCCTCATCGCTCGTTCCAACGCACCCGAGGTGCCGAGCTACCGCTGGTTCGCCATGACCCGGCTCGACGAGAACCGGGCGAAGAGCCAGTTGGCCAAGCGGGCCGATGTGCCGGTGGCCTCGGTGACCAACCTGGCCATCTGGGGGAACCACTCGGCCACCCAGTTTCCCGATTACACCAATGCCCGCATCAACGGCAAGCCGGCGACCGAGGTGATCGACGACATCGACTGGCTGCAGGGTGAGTTCATCACCACGGTCCAGAAGCGGGGCGCGGCCGTCATCGACGCCCGCGGGCTGTCCTCGGCCGCCTCCGCGGCCAATGCGGCCATCGACTCGGTGGTGAGCATCCGCACTGCCACCCCCGGGGATGACTTCACCTCCCTGGCTGTCGTGTCCAACGGTGAGTACGGCGTGCCCCAGGGCCTGCAGTTCGGATTTCCGGTGCGGGCCAACGGCCTGGGTGGGTGGACCGTGGTCGAGGGCCTGGCCCACGACCAATTCGCAGCTGAGCGCATCCGGATCACCACCGAGGAGCTGGAATCCGAGCGCAACGACGTGAGTGACCTGCTGCCGTAGGGGTACCGGGAAGGACGACCCGCCGCTCCAAAGAGAGCTGCAGTTCGACAGCCGCTCTGGTCGGGGCAGCCGGACCTTCTGTCGGGCGATCCAGTCCTTTCGGTGCGGTTCTCCAGGCCTCAGCCACCGGCGTGGCAGCACAACCCACCGCCGGGCAGACCTTGGAGCAGTACGGCGAGCCGGGAGAGCTGAACCTCCATGAGGGTGATCGCGTCGTCCTCCAGTTGCGGCAGCGCGACATCGCTGATGGTGAGGGATCCGGCCTTTTCCGGCAGGGGTGGCGTGTGGTCCCCATGGAGAGGGGCACCGATCCAGACCCGATCGATCGGTACCCGGTTCGTCGTGGAACGCACCGAGGAGAAGGTGCCCAGGTAGGTGTGACTGAGCTCTCCGGTGGTCCAAATCAGTCGGGTGCCTGCGGGGTTGAAGTAGAACTCAGGGACCACCTGATGCAGGTTGGTGAGCCGGCGGACCGCGTGCGTACGGAGATCCAGCTCGTAGAGGTCGGTCCGGAACTTCGGGTCGAGAACGGTCAGGACGAAGAACGGTCCGAACACCTCATTCTCGAAGGGCGGGTCATATCCGGCAAGC
>JADGOF010000050.1 GCA_017883105.1 Acidimicrobiales bacterium | reverse complement strand
TGACCGCTGCCATCTGGCACAACCACCACAGCGGACAGCCAGTCCTGCGGTCGCTCATTGCCTACGATCACTGACGACCCCTTGGAATTGGTCATCTAGGCCGGGCCGGCACCGGCTGGTGTGATCAGTAGCGCCCGGTCACCTCGACCGAACGGTCGTAGAGGTCTTGGATCGACACGGTGAGCTCCTCGGTGAGCTGATGGATCCGACTGCGGGAGACCCGACCGCTGCCGGTGCCCTCCGGAGCGGCGATCGGCTCTCCCACCACCAGATGGATGTGCTGGGGCCGAGGGACCCGCTTGCCCTTGGGCATCACCGACGAAGACCCGGCGATCCCCACCGGGATGACGGTGGCCCCGGTGCGGGCGGCCAGGAAGGCCACCCCCTCGTTGAGGTCCTCGACCACCGGTCCGGACCGTCGCTCCCCTTCGGGGAAGAGGATGAGCACCTCTCCCGCATCGAGGACCTGCTGGGCCCGGCGGAGTGCCTCTCGGTCGGCCGATTCACGGTTGACGGGGAAGGCGCCGACCGATGGGAGGACCTTGGCCAACAGGCCGTGCTTCCACAGGCTATCCTTGGCCATGTAGTGCAACTTGCGGTCGGTAACCTCCGAGGCCACGAAGAAGTCGATGAACGACCGGTGCACGGGGGCGATGATCACCGGTCCCTCGGCCGGGACCCGGCCGGCTCCGTCCACCGTGGTGCGGAACAGCAGGCGGTTGAGCCCGTGGACCAGCAGCCGGAGGAGCCGGTAGATCGGGGTGAAGCCGGCATCGACCCGGACCTCGAGCTCTAGTGGCGCGTCGCCGGCATGTCCACCCTGGTCTACAGCCACGTCACTACCTCTTCTACGATGTCGGCCACCGACCGATCGGTGGTATCGATGATCCGGGCACCCTCGGCGATCCCCAACGGGGAAACCGATCGGGTGCTGTCGAGTCGGTCGCGGCGGGCCACCGCAACAGCCCCTTCCTCGGGACGGCGGCGGGCCCGTTCCTCCTCGGAGGCGGTCAGGAAGATCTTGAGGTCGGCGTCGGGGAAGACCACCGACCCGATGTCCCGTCCCTCGACCACCCCACCCCCCCGTTCGGCCACCCACTGGCGCTGGCGCTCCACCATCACCGTGCGGACTTCGGGATTGGCGGCGACCGCGGAGACCGCCCTGCTCACCTCGGGGCCCCGGATGGCCAGGGTGATGTCGACCCCGTCGGCCTGGACCCGTTCGCCCACCGAGAGAGCCAGGGTCCGGGCCACCGCGGCCACCGCGGGCCGGTCACCCGGGTCGACGCCCTGGTCGAGCGCGGCCCAGGCCACGGCGCGGTACATCGCCCCGGTGTCCAGGCGTTCCACGCCGAGCCGGACGCTGAGCTCCCGTGAGACGGTCGACTTGCCGGATCCGGCCGGACCGTCGATGGCGATCACCGGTCCGGTGCTCCGGTGGACGCTGAGGCTGGTCATGAAGAGGATCCGCCGCCGGCCTGCAGCCGTTCGAGATCCTCGGCGAACCCCGGGTAGCTGGTGGCCACCGACTCCCACCCGGTGATGGTGGTCACCTCGTCTCCCTTCGGGCACGCGGCACCGGCGATAGCCGCGGCCATGGCCATGCGATGGTCGCCCCGGGCATCGATCTGACCGGCATGCCAGGTTCCGGAGGAGCCGGTCACGACGAGATCGTCGCCCTCGACGGCGGCATGGCCGCCGAAGGCGGTGACCAGTTCGACGGTGCCGAGGAGGCGGTCCGACTCCTTCACCCGGAGCTCGCCCACATCGCGGAACCGGGTGGTGCCCTGGGCCCGGGCCGCGGCCACGGCCAGGATCGGCACTTCGTCGAGGGAGGGGATCTCCGACGACTCGATGACCGTCCCGGCGAGCTGCGAGGTGCGGCTGGTGACCGATCCGGTGCCTTTGGCCGTATCGGCGACCTCGATGCGGGCGCCCATCCGCCGCAGCACGGCGAGGAAGCCCACGCGCTTCGCGCCCAGGTGGATTCCGGTCACCGTCACCAGGCTGTCGGGCACGACCACTCCCCCCACCACCCAGAAGGCGGCCTGGGAGGGGTCACCGGGCACCACGAAGGACCCGGGCCGCAGGGTGCTCCGCCGGACCCGCACCACTCGTCCGGTCCCGACCGGCTCCACCGAGATGTCGGCACCGGCGGCAGCCAGCATCTCCTCGGTGTGGGCCCGGGTGGCCACCGGCTCACGCACCACCGTCTCCCCGTCCGCATCGAGGGCGGCGAGCAGGATGGCCGACTTGACCTGGGCGCTGGCCATGGGGGGCGTGTACTCGATCCCGTGCAGTGCACCGCCGGTGATGACGAGGGGCGGCAGGCAGCGTTCGCCCCGGCCGTCCACCCGGGCCCCCATCTGGCGCAGCGGTGCGGCCACCCGGTCCATCGGCCGTCCTCGCAGCGAGGCGTCCCCGGTCAGGGAGGTGACTCCGGAGAGGGTGGCGGCCACCCCGGCCACCAGACGTATGCCGGTGCCCGAGTTGCCCAGGTCGACCTGGTGGGTGGGCGCCAACAGCTTCGACCGTCCGCCGCCCACGGTGACCACCGGGCCGTGCCCATCCACCTCGGCTCCCATGGCCACCACGGCGAGGACCGTGCGGGCCACGTCGTCACCGCCCGACAGTCCGGTGATCGTGGAGGTTCCCTCGGCCAGGGCGGCGAGCAGCAGGGCCCGGTGGGAGATGGACTTGTCGCCGGGTACGGGCAAGCTGCCGTGCAGGGACGCCCCGCCCCGGACCGTGCAGGTCCTCGAGGGCGACGCCGGCTCGGATGGCCAGGGGTCCACGTCGGGGATCACTGGGTGGGTCCCAACGGGGCACTGCTCGCCCGGTAACCGCGTTCGATCAGAGCGGAGACCAGTGTCGGCGCGGTGCGCTCGTCGAGCACCAGCACCAGCACGCCCCGGTCGCCCTCCACCGAGTGGGCGATCTCCAGGTCGGAGAAGTTGATGCCCAGTTCGGTGGCCAGGGTGGTGACCTCGGCGATGATCCCCAGTTGGTCGGGGACGGGGACCCGGACCTCGACCAGTCCTTCGGGACGCAGGGCGCCATCGGGCAGGGCCCGACGGGCGGTGGCCGCGCGGCCGAGGATCTCGAG
The DNA here is from genome assembly GCA_017883105.1 of Acidimicrobiales bacterium. GTDB lineage: Bacteria > Actinomycetota > Acidimicrobiia > Acidimicrobiales > RAAP-2 > Bog-756. The sequence continues at coordinate 7,172 of JADGOF010000050.1, read as the reverse complement.
CAGCGAGTCGTGGTCGTGCTCGGCCACCCGCCGCCGCATGGCGGCCAGGGCGTCGATCAGGAGATCGAGGGTCTCGACGATGGCATCGGCGTTGTCGTCACAGATGTCCGGCCAGATCGACGGTTGGCCTGCGGCGATCCTCGTCATGTCCCGAAAGCCGCCGGCCGCCAACTGCAGGAGGGCAGCATGCTCCTCACCCAGTCCGGCAGCCAGGTCCATGAGGGTGGCGGCGGTGAGATGGGGCACGTGGGAGATCACCGCCACCATCGAGTCGTGCCGGTCGGGGGCCAGGGCCACCACATCGGCACCCAGGTCGGTGAGGACGTTGCGCAGGGTGGCATAGGCGTCGGGGTCGGACACCTCGGTCGGAGTCAACACCCAGGTGGCGCCCACGAAGAGATCACTCGATGCGCCATCGACCCCCACCTGTTCGGATCCGGCCATCGGATGCCCGCCGACGAAGTACGGGTGGTCGACGGCGGCCACCAAGGGGCCTTTGACGCTACCCACGTCGGTGATCACGGCCCGCGGGTTCCACTCCGTCGAGGACAGAATGCCCCGGATGACCTCGGCCGCGGCTCGCACCGGAGTGGCCACCACCACCAGGTCGGCGGTGACGTCGATCCCCTCCTCGGAGAGTGCGCCGAGGCGGACGGCCCGGGCCGCCACTCCGTCGGCGGCATCGACTCCGCTCACGTACCAGCCCCGTTCGATGAGGGCCATTCCCACCGAACCGCCGATGAGGCCGGTGCCGTAGATCATGGCCCGGCCGGGTGTCGCCACCTGGTCGACTTTGGTCACCGGCCTGTCGGTTGATGGGGACCCGGCGACCTCAGTCGGGGAGGTCGTCACGGAGTCCCTGCGCGCCCTCGAGGTAGACGTGGTGGATCTCGTCCCTCGGCCGGTCGGTGGTCACGTGCATCATCACTCGGATGCAGTGGGGCACCGAACCGACGATGGCCAGCTCGCGGGCGCAGATCAGGGGGACGGCGCCCAACCCCATCGACCGGGCCGCCGCGGCGGGAAAGGCGGACACGATGTCCTCGGTAGCGGTGAAGAGAATGGAGATGATGTCGTCCTCGGTCAGCTCGTTGCGTTGGAGGATGTGGGTGAGCAGCGACACCACCCGCTCGGTGATGGCTGCGGGGGTGTCGTCGTCGACGGTGATCGCGCCTCGGACGGCTCGCACGGAAAGGGACATCAGCCAGGCATGTTACTCAGGGGTCGGCGCCGGGCGGTCCGCACGCTCAGTCGGCGTCGGCGGGCGCGTCCGGTGGGCCGTCCCCGGTCGGCGTGTCCGAGGGCATGACCGCGGCGGCCAAGCTCCGGACCTCGTCGAAGGAGAGCGGCCGATAGGTGCCCGGGCTGAGCGACGGATCGGTGACAGGGCCGATGCGGGTGCGGACCAGGCGCAGCACGGGATGGCCGACGGTCTCGCACATCCGGCGGATCTGCCGGTTCCGACCTTCGTGGATGACCATCCGGAGCAGGGTGGGGGCCACCACCGCCACCCTGGCCGGGGCAGTCATCCCGTCGTCGAGTTCCACGCCCTCGCGGAGCCGGCGCACCTCCCCCGAGGTGGGCTCGCCCTCCACCTGGACGAGGTACTCCTTGGGCACGCCGAATGAGGGATGGGTGAGCCGGTGGGTCAGCTCACCGTCGTTGGTCACCAGGATCAGGCCCTCCGAGTCCATGTCGAGCCGTCCCACCGGGAAGACCCGAGGCTCATCCGGCACCAGCGAGACCACGGCCGGCCGGCCGTGGGTGTCCTCGGCGGTGCTCACCACTCCCGCCGGCTTGTTCACCAGGTAGTGGACCAGACCGGGTTGCACTGGAAGCGGCACGCCGTCGAGCTCGACCCGGTCCACCGCCGTGTCGACTCTCCGACCGAGCACGGGCACCTCGCCGTTGACGGTGACCCGTCCGTCCGAGATCAGGTCTTCGCAGACCCGACGGGAGCCCACCCCGAGGCGGGCCATCACCTTTTGCAGCCGCTCCCCGGTGGGAAGTGGCTCGACGGTCTCCTCAGCCATCGGCGACCGGGCGCATCTGCTCCTCCAACTCGGCCAGGGCCTCCGGCCCGGGCAGGAGGTCTTCCACCGGCGGGAGCTGGTCGAGGCGGTCGAGCCCGAGCCGCTCGAGGAAGGCCTCGGTGGTCGCGTAGAGCACCGCCTGGCCTGGCCCGGTGGCCCGCCCGGCCGCGGCGATGTACCCCCGGTGTTCGAGGAGCCGCACCACCCCGTCGACGTTGACGCCCCGCAACGCGGCGATCTGGGCCCGGGAGACCGGCTGCTTGTAGGCCACGATGGCCAGGGTCTCCAGCGCAGCGGCCGACAGCCGGGACGACACCCCTACGTTGGCGAACCGCTCCACGTAGGACGCCATGTCCGGATGGGTCTGGATCCGGAGGCCGCCGGCGATCCTGACCACCTCGAAGCCGCGCCCCCCCACCCGGCACGACTCAGCCAGCTCGTCGCAGAACGGCTCGATCTGCTCCACGGGAAGTTCGAGCAGTTCGGCCAGCAGGCCCGGGGGGACCGGCTCGACCGCCACGACGAGGACGGCCTCGATGGCCCGGGCTTCGGGTGACAGGGTCATGGCTATCCCTCGTACTCGTCGAACTGGCTCGCCCCGACCGACACCGTGGTGGGTGCTCCGGGCACCCAGGTCACTTCGAGGTCGCCGAAGGTGTGACCCTGGTCGAGCGAGACCCGACCCTGCTTGCACAGCTCGAGTAGGGCGAGAAAGCGCACGATGATCTCTATTCGGGAGGTGAGGTGCCGGGTCAGTTGGCGAAAGGTGGCCCTCCCGGCCGAAGGCAGGCGCAGGGCCAGCTCCGAGACGGCATCGGCCACCGTGACCGTGTCCACCGTCACGTGGTACAGGTCGACGGTGGGCACCGGGCGCTCGGCGGTGGCCCGCAGAAATGCCTCGGCCACCTGGTCGGGTGTCACGCCTTCGAGGAGGTCGGGGGCGTTGACCACGAAATCGTCGTCCAGCCCGGCCGTGCGGGGAACGGCCCGGGCGGCCTGCTCGAGGAGAAGGCTGAACCCGTCGGCCGCGGCGGCATAGGCCTGGCACTCGAGCAGCCGGGCCAGGAGGAGGTCCCGTTCCTCCCACCCCACCAACTCCTCGTCGGGGTCGACGTCGCCGCTGCCGGGCAACAGTCGACGGGACTTGAGCTCGACGAGCACGGCGGCGATGACCAGAAACTCGGACAGGGTGGGCAGGTCCACGGAGTCCCAGTTGGCGATCTCGGCGACAAAGGCGTCCACCACGGCGAGCAGGGGAACGTCGTAGATGTCCACCTGATGGCTGTTGACCAGCTGGAGGAGCACCTCGATGGGCCCCTCGTAGACGGGGGTGGAGACGGTGGCGGTCACGGGGCCTGACGATACCGGCTGGCGGGGGCCGCTCCGTGCACCGTGCCGATCGGCCTCCGATGCGAGGTGGGCCCCTGAGGCGTCCGACCCACGATGCCGTGCGACCTACGATGACCGTCCATGTCCCGAGTTCTCTCCGGTATCCAACCCAGCGGCGATCTCCACCTGGGGAACTACCTGGGAGCCATCCGGAACTGGGCGGCCGACCAGGACATCCACGATGCCTTCTACTGCATCGTCGACCTGCACGCCCTCACCCTGGACATCGATCCGGCCGAGCTGAGATCCCGTACCTTCGAGACCGCCCTCGACCTGCTGGCCGCCGGCCTCGACCCCCAACGTTGCACCCTCTTCGTCCAGAGCCACGTCACCGAGCACGTCCAGTTGTCATGGCTGCTGGAGTGCACTGCCACCATGGGGGAACTGAGCCGGATGACCCAGTTCAAGGACAAGAGTGCGGGCAAGGACTCGGTCCGGGTGGGTCTGTTCACCTACCCGGTGCTCCAGTGTGCCGACATCCTCCTCTACGACGCGGAACGGGTCCCGGTGGGAGACGATCAGCGCCAGCACGTCGAGTTGGCCCGTGAGGTGGCCATCCGGTTCAACTACCGGTTCGGGGACACCCTAGTGGTCCCCGAGGCCTCCATCCCCAAGGTGGGCGCCCGGGTCATGGACCTCCAGCACCCGGAACGCAAGATGTCGAAGTCGATCAGCTCTCCGCTCGGGACGCTGCTGATGCTCGAGGAGCCCGAGGAGATCGTGCGCAAGGTGAAGAAGGCGGTGACCGACACCGACGGCGAGGTCCGCTACGACCCGGAGGCCAAGCCCGGCGTGTCCAATCTGCTGGAACTGCTGGCCGTGGCCACCGGCGGCACGCCAGACCAGGTGGCCGGTTCGTATGAGCGCTACGGCGACCTGAAGAGCGCCACAGCCGACGCCCTGGTCGAGATGCTCCGCCCCATACGCGAGCGACGGGACGTCCTGGCTGCCGACCCCGGGGCGGTGTTCCGCCTGCTGGCCCTCGGGGCGGCCAAGGCCCGCGAGACGGCCTCGGCGACCTACGGTCGGGCAGCGGAGGCGATCGGGCTCCTCACGCCTGAGTGAGTGGCCCGGCGCCACCGGAGTGATGCTCACCGCGGCGGCGTCGCCGGACCGCTCCGACCACCTCTGCCACCACCCACACCACCAGACCGGCGCCGGCCGCCGCGGAGATGGCCGCTCCGACGATGGCTGAAGACGGGGAGTAGTGGAAGCTCACCAGGTACTCCCCCGCCGCCGGCAATGCCACCTGTTGGATGATGCCGTTCTGCACCACGGCAGCTGCCTGGGCCGGCCCGGTGGCCGGCGGATGGGTCACCTTGCCGGAAACTCCCGAGGACGGCCGGGTGGAACCGGCGGCGAGGGGCTGGACGGTGGCCAGCCAGCCGGGGCTGTAGGACATGCTGCGTTCGAGGAGGGCCGGCCTGGTGGCCCGCACGACGATCTGCTGGTCGCCTCCCAATCCCGGGGTGGCGGCCACGATCGAGGTGCCCCAGGGAACAGCTCCCCCGCCCCGGGGTCGGGTCCACGCCCACCCGCGGGCCCGGGTGTTCTGGAATACCCCGAAGGAGCCGAGGGTTCCGGTGAATACCCAGTGCGGGGCGTTCACCCCGTACTGCATGCGTCCGTTGAGGGCCACGAGACCGGCCTCCACCGTGCGGGCGGTCGGCACCTGGACGATGGCCCGCGGCCCCGGGTCGGCCTGGACCACGACCCCCCCGGCGCGCACCGGTGACGGGAGCGAGACATGCACCGACCCGGTGCCGCTTGATCCGGTGACGGTCATGTCGTGGGCAGGCAGCCAATCGATGCCGCCGGTGGTGGTCACCACACCGGCCCGGAGGGTCGAAGCCGAACCCCGGGGCAGTCCGAACCCCCAGTCCTGCAGGGTGAGGACTCCTCCGAAGTACCAACGGTGAGCCTCCCCGGCCCCGAGAGCGGTCGGGCGATCGGTGGGGAGTGGGGCGCCGTTGAAGGTGCCGGCCGCGGTGGAGTCCACATTGCGGGGGAAGAGGGTCGATCGGAGGGGTGTCCCAGGTGCCCCACCCGAGGCCGGCGGGACGGGCGTCACGAAGTAGCCGGGCAGGGAGAGCAACGTCCGGGCATTCAGCTGATCCCAGGTCGGGCCGGCCAAGGTCGAGACGTCGAGATCCTCTTGGTAGTGGGCGCCCGTGGCCTTGTAGTATTGACGGTCGGTCAGGGCCGTGTACCCCTGGGCACTGGGCAGGTCGTTGAAGACGTTCAGGTCGGTCTGACCCAGCGCGTAGAGCTGGTCATAGTAGAACTGGTCCGGGTCGTAGATGATGAATCGACCGCCACCCACCAGCGAGGTGAACCGGGTGGCCATGGGCCCTGCGGCCTTGGCCAGCTCGCGGGTGGTGGGGGGATGGAGCAGGTAGACGTTGAAGAGGACCAGGTCCACGGCCAGCACCGCAGTGAGCAGACGACGGAGCGTCCGGGCGGAGAACCGCCGTTCGACCAGGACGAACCACGTGGCGGCCACGGCGACGGCTGTCCCTGCGGTGACCAGCACCGCCAGTCCCCGCAGGCTTCCCGGACTGATCGTGAACTGGGTGCCCAGTACCCGGTCGAGGAGCGGGCCGTCGATCCACAGGAACGCGCACAACAGGACGATCAGGGCCGCCGGTACGCAGGTGAGCACCAGTTCGGCCCGTCGTCCCGGCTGCCAGCGGCGCCGGATCGGGACGTCGGGGGTGGTCGGCCGCTGGTCCCTCCCGTCGAGGAGCAGGTGGATCCACCAGGCCAGCAGGACGGCCAGGGCGAAGTCAACCAGCAGCAGGTTGCGATTGAGCAGGCGTTCGTTCTGGAAGCCCGGGATGAGGTAGAGGACATGACCGAAGGGGGTTTCGCTTCCCAGGGCAAGGAGCATGCCCACAGCCATGATCAGGTACCAGACCCGCCACAGGCGGGCCTCGGGTCGCTGCCTCCACCTGCGGACGCACAGGGCACAGGCGGCGATGAGGGCGAGGATGCCCACGTAGCTGGTCACCTCGGGGAAGTTGTACGGCCCGGCGTAGAAGGCGGGCTGGTCCTGGTTGCTCCCCACGATGAAGGGTGAGGCGATCAGGACCATCATCCGTGGCGGTAGCGAGCCCGAGGCGAAGAATCGGTAGGACGTTGATGCCCGTTGTGACTGCCCGGCGAAGGCCAGGCCGGGCAGCCATTGGGCCGCGCCGAGGGCCAAGCCACCCATCGCGCCGGCCCCCACTCGGACCACCGACGCCGCCACCGCCTTCGGACCGGAGGGTCGTGCGTGGCGCAGTGCCACCCATTGCCACACCGCGTAGATGGCCACGAGCACCAGGCTGTCGATGATGGCCTCGGCCCCACCGCTCAAGAGGGACAGACCGAGGACGACGGCAAGGACGCCCACCCACCGTCGGAAGTGGCGGCGGGCGGTCCGCTCCCCTCCGCCAGTCGGTAGGTCCGCAATCGGGGGACGGGTCAGCTGGTGGACGGCGAGCAGCATCCACGGCAGCCATACCGCGCCCTCGATGAGGTCGATGTGGACGATCTGTGCCGACATGTAGCCGGCGAAGACGAATGTGGCGGCGCCGAAGGTGGAGGCCGTGGACGCGATCGGCTGCCTCCGGAGGAAGAGGTACATGCCGATGACGGCCACGTCGTAGTTGACGGCCAGATTGACCGTCCACGCCGTCAGTTGGGGAAGCACGGCCGTCAGCCAGGTGGTCGGGTACGCCGCCGCCGCGTTGAATCCCCCGAGCAGCG
>JADGOF010000457.1 GCA_017883105.1 Acidimicrobiales bacterium | reverse complement strand
AGCGACTGAACTGCGTACCAAGCAGCTCGAGCAAGGAGGCAGCGATGCCTGATCTCATGAGCTCCACGTCGCGACAGCAACTCCCCGAGGGATCATTTCGGGTCCGCGATCGTTTCTGTTCACGACAGCGTGATGGAGGCCCCAGGAGAACTGGGACGTCCACAACAGTGTCTTCTCCCCGCGCTACCGGTCGGATGGCGGTGGTCGGTCCCCTCCTGGCGGTGGCCCTCGCCGTCGGTATTCCCTTCTCTTCTCCGGAGGCAGGTGCAGCTGCGATGCCGGCGACGACCACGTCGCACTATGAGGGGAGCGTCAACTCAGCCACTCTCCACGCCCAGGGGAGAGCGGCAGGGTGGGCCGGCACCCGGGGTCTGGTGATCTTGGACTTCGGGCGTCCGGCGGTCAGTGGCTCCACGTCGGGGACCATGGACTTTAATGGCAGCTTCGTCTCCCTGGACTCGATCGTCGCCGCCACCATGAGCTACATCCAGGGCTACTTCGCCAGCGCCCCGCCAAGCCTCCGACTGGACGTGGCCATCGGTACGAACAACAGCTGCGGGACCGGCCAACCATGCGGGGGCACTGTCTGCGGCTGCAAATTCGAGCCGCCGAGCTTCGCAGCATGGGGCGCTCGGCAAGCCGCGGCGGTCGAGCAGGCACAATCGGAAGCCACTTCCCTCAGGAGTCGGTCGGGCTTCACCGACGTGGTCACCGTGGTGGCCGGAGATGACGCCGAGCCCGCATTCGATCCGGGCTATCAGAACACCTACGACCTTCTGGCCGGGTACGCCAACGCGGTGGGAGGCTTCCAACCGGCCATGATCGACTTCGGCTCCGCCGAGCGGGGATTCTGGTCGAGCGATCAGCTGCTGCAGATAGCCGACGGGTTCAGGCCGAACGTCGCAGTCCCGGAGATCTACTTCCATTCCCAGGTCTCCTCGTGGGCATCCTTGGCTTCCTATGCCAAGGCGCGCGGGCGGGCCCTCACCGTCTTCGGGGTATTGACCAACACCCCGAACGGGGGCAGTCCCCAGGCCGGCTACAGCTCGCTCTTAGACGCCATCCAGCCGATCACCGGACAGACGGCGATCCGATGGACATCGAACATCAGCCGGTAGGTCACGGGACCTGCAGCGAAACCGATGCTCCGTCGCCTGAACGCTGAGCGTCTGATCCCTTCCGTCGCAGCCATGCTCTCCCCTCCGAGGTAGCTCTCGATACCACAGAACCCTGGGATCAGTCAGTGGCTGCCGGAGTAGCTCGGCCCTACCTATGTCGGACACTTGCACAGCAACTCGGTCCCCCGAGAAGCCGTCCTGACAAGATGACCGAGACGGAGACGCGGGACACGCCTGTCCACCAGCTCTCGTGGTCCGGCATGACCGCATGGGTCAGGGCAAAGGACCCAGGTGGCCTGGCGGTCAAGCGGTCGGTCCGGGCCGCGGTCGTCGTACCGCTTGTCTTCGGCCTGACCCACGTGCTCTTCGCCGACGCACAGATCAGCCTGTTCGGAGCGTTCGGTTCGTTCTCCCTGCTGCTCCTGGTGAGTTTCCCCGGACGGCCTCGCACCTGCCTGCTCTCCTACGTGGGACTGTTCGTGCTCGGCAGTTGCTTCATTGCTCTCGGCACTTTCGTCTCGACCCACAAGGTGGCGGCGATCGCCACGATGGCGTTGGTGGGGTTCGGCGTGCTGTTCGCGGGGATCGTCTCGCCGCAGGCCGCCAGTGCATCGACCGCTGCCCTTCTGGTCTTCGTGCTTCCTGTGGCCGTTGCCCAACCAGTTGCGGCGGTGGGGCCTCGATTGCTCGGATGGACCATCGCCGGGGCCTTCTGTATCCCCGCGTGCCTGTTGATCTGGCCCGCGCCGTGGCATGACGATCTGCGCCGCCACCTGTCGGCAACGATGTCCGCCGTCGGCCGGCTGGTGTCATCGGTTGCCGAAGGCAGACCCGATCCCGAGTTGCAGACCGCGGTGAACTCGGAACTGTCGCAATTGCGGGACCAGTTCGCCGGCACCCCCTATCCGCCGACAGGAGCGGTGACGGGTGCCGTCGCGGTGGCCAAACTGGTGGGTCGGGTGGAGTGGGTCGCCAACAATGCTGGACTGCTCAACGACGAGTCCGCGTCGCTCGACCTCTCGTCGGTCCGACCGGTGATCGAGGCGGTCGCCGACACCCTGCGATGAAGGGCCTCGCTGATCTGCGACGACACTGGCCACCCCGTCGACGACCCGGGCCAAGTCTCCAAGGTCCTGGAGTCGACCCGACGGCTCGACCGGCTGATCACCCGCGAGCTCGATGACGAGGTGTCGCTTCTTCTCGGCCCCAACGCCGATCTCCCCGGCTCGGCGTCTGTGGCCACCGACGCCCATTCCGCCACCGGTCACGGAGGAATCGCCTCCTCGTTGGATCCGGCCTTTCTCGCTCGAGCCGTGGGCATCGGCACGGAGATGATTGCCGATGCGGCGCTCGAGGCCGCCGGCGCCCAAGCCCCCGGTGACCGGAGATTGGGCACCAACCCCGGCTCCACCCAGCTGTCCGTGTGGTCCCGACTCGTCTCCCACCTCTCATTCCGCTCGGTGTGGTTCCGTAACGGTACTTGGATAGCGGGGCGTGACAGCCCGTTCAACGGCGAATGAACCGTGACGACATGGGGGAATTCAGGAGAACAGGCTGACAGCACCCGGATCGGG
>JADGOF010000456.1 GCA_017883105.1 Acidimicrobiales bacterium | reverse complement strand
TCATCCCCTTCGTTGTGGCCGTGTCGCCGATAGCAGACCATGTCGATGACCACGTCCTTGTGGAAAGCCTGGCGGAAGCCGAAGGCCAACCGGGCAGCCCGGGCACACGCTTCAGGATCATCGCCGTTGACATGGAAGATCGGGGCCTGGACCATCTTGGCCACGTCGGTCGGGTACACCGAGGTGCGGGCCGCCTCGGGAGCTGTGGTGAAGCCCAGCTGATTGTTGATGACGATATGGATGGTGCCACCGGTCCGGTACCCGGCCAGACCGGAGAGATTGAGCGTCTCGGCCACCACCCCCTGGCCCGCGAATGCGGCATCTCCGTGGAGGAGGATGGGAAGCACCGGAAAGGGCACACCGGATCCCTCCTCGAAATGGGGACCGCTCCCCCGTTCCCCACCCAGGGCGTCCTGTTTGGCTCGAGCCATACCCACCACCACCGGGTCCACCGCCTCGAGGTGGGACGGGTTGGAGGCCAGGGAGATCGGGATCGAGCCGCCGGACCGGGCAACGAAGCTGCCGGCTGCTCCCTTGTGGTACTTGACGTCACCGGACCCCTGGACCGAGTCGGGGTCAAGGTTGCCCTCGAACTCCTCGAAGATCTCCCCATAGGACTTGCCGACGATGTTTGCCAGCACGTTGAGACGGCCACGGTGGGACATGCCCATCACCGCTTCGTGCAGGCCCTCGTGTACCGCTTCGTCGAGGATGGTGTCGAGGAGGACGATGGCCGACTCGGCACCCTCCAGTCCGAACCGCTTCTGACCCACATAGCGGGAGTGGAGGAATCGTTCGAATACTTCTGCCGCGTTCAGCCGACCGAGGATGTGACGCTGCTCGTCCGACGGGAGCACCGAGGGGACGCCCTCCAGGTGCTGTTGGATCCAACGCTTCTGGTCGGGATCCTGGATGTGCATGTACTCGACGCCCAGGGTCCGGCAGTAGGCGTCCCGCAGGGTGTGGAGTATCTCGTCGAGGGTGGCGATGTCCTTGCCGGCCAGACCGTCGGCCACGAACTGGCGAGGTAGATCCCAGATGGTCAGGCCGTAATGGAGCGGATCGAGCTCCGGGTGAAGATCGGGTGGCTCGGCATCGAGGGGGTCGAGATGGGCGATCAGGTGGCCCCGCACCCGGTACATGTTGATCAGGGTCTGGACGTGGACCTGCTTGATGAGGCGGAAGTGGCCGCTCTCACCGTCGTCGTCGGAGGCGTTGGAGTCCTTCTCCCACCGGACGGGCTCGTAGGGGATCTCGAGCGATGCGAACACGTCCTTGTAGAAGTCGTGCTCACCCATCAGGCACTCGGAGACGTAGGCGAGGAAGAGGCCCGATTCCGCTCCTTGGATGATGCGGTGGTCGTAGGTGGAAGTGAGGGTCACCGTCTTCCCGATTCCCAGATCGGCCAGCGTGCGCGGGTCGGCGGCCTCGAACCCGGCAGGGACCCCAAGGGCACCTACGCCGACGATCAGGCCCTGTCCGGGCATTAGGCGGGGAACCGACTGAACGGTGCCCAGGGTCCCCGGGTTGGTCAGGGTGACCGTTGTGCCGGCGAAGTCGTCGGCGCTGATCTTGTTGATGTGGATCTTGCGCACCAACTCCTCGTACGCACCGACGAATCCGCGAAAATCCCGGGAGTCGGCGTCGGTGATGCAGGGCACCAACAACATGCGTGTGCCACCCGCCTTCTCCACGTCCACCGCAAGGCCGAGGCCCACGTGACGGTGGCGGATCACCCCGGGGGTTCCCTTGCCGTCGGCATCAGCGACGAAGACGGCGTTCATGGCCGGAATGGCCATGAGACCCTTCACCAATGCGAACCCGATCAGATGGGTGAAGCTGATCTTCGCGCCGGTGGTGCGGAACAGCTGGTTGTTGATGACCGTGCGATTGATCTCGAGCAGCTTGGCCGGCACCACCCGCACACTGGTCGCGGTGGGAACAGTGAGCGAGGCTTCCATGTTGGCCACGATGCGCCCGGCCGCGCCTCGCAGCGGGGTGGCCCGCTCGTCCTCAGCACCGGTGGCGGCCGACCCGTCGGTGGCGGCCGGCGACGACCGACCGGCCATGGAGGGAGGACCCGCGTGCGGCGACGGGGCATCGGAACGGGTCGCCGAAGGGGTAGGGGACGACGCCTGATGTGGCTCGGGGACGACCGAGGTGGTTGCCGGAGCGGTCGGGCCGCCGGGACGGTAGTCGGCGAAGAACTCCCGCCACGACTCCGACACCGATGACGGGTCGGCCCGGAAACGGTCGTACATGTCCTCGACCAGCCATGCGTTGGGTCCGAAGGACCCGGATCCGGTCGAACCCCGTCGATCGTCGCTCTGCCCTGATCCGTCTCCACCATCTGTGCCATCCATATGTCGTTCAGCTTACTGGGATGCCCCGAAAGGCAGCGTCGCGATTCGGTGCATCATGCGGTTGCGTTAGCGTCCAGACTGTGGCTGCTCCCCAAACCAGTGTGACGTGCACTTTCTCCTTCGAGGCCGCCCACCGTTTGGCATGGCACCCGGGGAAGTGCCGCAACCTCCACGGTCACTCCTACCGGCTCGATGTCGCCGTGCGGGGCCCGTTGAACGACAACGGCGTGGTCATCGACTTCGACACCTTGTCCGAGATCGTCGAGCGCGAGGTCATCGTCCGCTTCGACCACCACGACCTCAACCAGATCATCGACAACCCCACCGCGGAG
>JADGOF010000049.1 GCA_017883105.1 Acidimicrobiales bacterium | reverse complement strand
ACCCACGACATCACCGGTCCCTGGGACCCCCGCCAGGCGGAGATTCTTAGTTGAGGCAACGTATGGGGCTACGCGGAGGTTTCTAACGAGTCAATGCGGACACCTGGGGGAACCACCGGTTTGTTGCTAACATTCGCAAGCAGCCACCGGACCCTCGGGCCTGACGCAAGGCCGACCTCTGACGCGGCGTGCGACTGAGTTGAGGTGCGGTTGCCCCTCAACTCCAGACCGACAAGGATCGAACGACATCGTGACCATGCCCTCGAGCGCACCTGGCGGACCGGGGATCCGCTTGTCCTCAGTTTCAGCGGACCAGCCCCAACAGCGTGGCGCCGACGGCGCCACGCTGTTGACGCCGACCGCCGATATTAGCGATCCAGAGGTTTCGGTCGTGGTGCCAGCGGTGAACGAGGAGCTCACGATCACCGAGTTCGTCGAGTGGTGCAAGGAAGGGCTGCAGGCATCGGGCTTGCGCGGAGAGATCCTGATCGTCGACAGTTCGACCGACCGCACGGCCGAGTTGGCACTGATGGCCGGCGCACGGGTGCTCAAGACGCCCAAGCGTGGCTTGGGACGGGCCTACATCGACGCGGTCCCGTTCATCCGGGGCAAGTACGTCGTCATGGGTGATGCCGACCTGACCTATGACTTCCGGCAGTTGGGCCTGTTCGTAGACGAGCTGCGGTCCGGATACGAGTTCGCCATGGGCTCGCGCTGGGCCGGCTCGATCGAGGAGGGGTCGATGCCGGCGCTACATCGCTACGCGGGGACTCCGGCGACCACATGGATCCTCAACCGCGTGTACAGCAGCCACTTCACCGACATCCACTGCGGAATGCGCGGTATCACGCTCGAAGCGCTGAAGCGCATGGGACTGTCGTCCCAGTCGTGGGAGTATGCGTCCGAAATGGTCCTGAAGTCCGTCCGGATGGGCCTTCGCACGACCGAGGTACCCGTCACCTTCTACAAGGATCGCGAAGGGCGGGTCTCCCACCACAAGCGAGCAGGATGGACGTCACCGTTCAGTGCAGCGTGGATCAATCTTCGGGCGATGTTCGTGTACGGCGCGGAATTCTTCATGTTGAAACCCGGGATATTCCTCCTCATCATCGGGCTGTTGCTGAGCCTGCCCTTGAGTTTCGGTTCGATCGAGATCGGAGGCGTGACATTCGGTCTCTACTGGATGCTGGTCGGGGTGACGCTCGCCATCATCGGCCTCCAGAGCTTCTTCTTCGGCTGCCTGGCTCAGGTGCTCTGCGACTACTCCGGCGCGGCCAGGGATCGTTGGACCCGCGTATTCCCGTACACGCGCTCGGTGCTGTTCGGTCTGGGCATCTCGGCGATCGGACTCGGACTGGAAGCCACCCTCTTGTGGTGGTACCTGTCCCACGGAGGCCGTCTCCCCGTGGCATCGTCCGCCCTGGACCACCTTGCGGTCAGCGGGCTCCTCTTCATGATCGTGGGATTCTCCCTGTTCTGCTTCACGCTGCTCCTGTACGCAACCGGCGTTCGCTACGGCCTCCGTCAAACTGCCGTCGCAACGACGACCGACTCACCCAAGTAGCATGGCCAGAAAAGAGGCGTTCGGGCAGGCGGGCGGAGTCACGTTCGTCGACCGGTTCGGAGTGTGGCTGTCCGGCAGATTCGTGCGTCGAGCCGTCGGCTCGTTCCGCGATCTCGATGTCGGCGACTTCGGGTGTGGCTATGACGCAACCTTCATCCGATCCGTCCTCTCCGAGGCGGGTTCGCTGACCCTGACAGACGTTGCACTGGCCGAGGACCTGGCTCGGAATCCGAAGGTCACCGTCATCGAAGGCGAGCTTCCCGGCACGCTCGCAAAGGTGGCCGCCGAGTCGCTCGACGTCGTGTTGTGCCTTTCGGTTCTGGAGCACCTTGTTGAACCGGAGATCGCGCTCGCTCATTTCCGGCGCGTCCTCCGCCCCGGCGGCATGTGCGTCATCAACGTCCCAACCTGGTTGGGGAAGCGATTCCTCGAGTTCTCGGCGTTTCGGCTCGGCCTCAGCCCGGCCGCCGAGATGGACGATCACAAGCGATACTACGATCCGCGGGACCTGTGGCCACTGTTGGTGTCGGTAGGGTTCCTGCCCCACACCATCCACTGCCGGCGCCACAAATTCGGGCTCAACACCATTGCCACCTGTCGGATCGAGGAGAACTCAGAGTGACGACATTCACATCGACATTCGTCGAGGAGGCGGTCGGCGTCCTGTCGGCGATCAACGTCGAGGACATCGACAAGTGCGCCGAGGGCCTCGCCGCACTACGCGGACGAGGCGGACGGTTGTTCATATTGGGCGTCGGGGGCTCCGCCGGGCACGCCTCACACGCCGTCAACGACTTCCGGAAGCTCTGTGGGATCGAGGCATACGCGCCGACCGACAACGTGTCCGAACTCACGGCGCGGGTCAACGACGAGGGTTGGGAGACGGTATTCGAAGCGTGGCTTCGGATCTCGCGGCTCGGAGCAGATGACGGGCTCCTTGTCTTCTCCGTGGGTGGAGGCGACATCGAGAATCAGGTATCGGTCAGCCTTGTCCGAGCGCTCGAGCTCGCCCACGAGCGCGGAGCCGCGATCTACGGGATCGTGGGGCGACAGGGTGGCTATACCGCTCAAGTTGCCGACGCGTGCGTCATCATCCCGCCCCTGTTTCCCGATCGGATCACTCCGCACACCGAGGGCATTTGCGCAGTCATCTGGCACCTGCTCGTCTCGCACCCGGTGCTTGCCGCGCAGCCGACGAAGTGGGAGTCGATCAGTTGACCGCCGAACCTGTCGGAAATGGGCACGTACTTCGGCGGGTGTGCATCGTCGGCGGAGCGGGGTTCATCGGCAGTCACTTCGTCGAACGGCTACTCGGAGACCCATCGATCGAAGCCGTCACGGTCTACGACAATTTCACCTCCGGACGGCGTTGGCACCTGCAGCCGTTCGAGTCGGATGTTCGCCTACAGGTGGTGGAAGCAGATGTGGGAGACCTTCACGCCCTGACCGGGGCAGTGACCGGATCCGACACCATCATTCACCTGGCGTCCAATCCCGATATCGCCCTGGCAGCAACCGACCCCGCTGTCGACTTCGACCAGGGTACCCGCCTGACACACCATGTCGTGGAAGCAGTGCGAATGGCCGGTGGCGGAAGGATCCTGTACGCGTCCGGAAGCGGAGTGTACGGCGACATCGGTGACCTCGAGGCTCCCGAGGACTATGGACCCCTTGTGCCCGTCTCGACCTACGGAGCGTCCAAGCTCGCCGGTGAAGCGCTCATCGCGTCGTATGCCTTCATGTTCGGCCTGACCGGGTGCGCGTTCAGGTTCGGCAATGTTGTCGGTCCGCACCAGACCCACGGCGTGGGTTTCGACTTCACACGGCGCCTCATCGAGGACCCGACGCGCCTGAGGATCTTGGGCGACGGCATGCAGAGCAAGTCCTACGTATTCGTCGAGGACATCATCGACGCCGTGCTTCTGGCAGCGACCAAGGCGCCACTGCCTTTCGCCGTCTACAACGTGGCGACCGGTGACTATCCGACCGTCCGAGAGATCGCCGAACTCGCCGGTGAGGTCCTGGGAATCGAACCGGGGACGACGGAGCTCGAGTTCACCGGCGGTGATCGGGGCTGGAAGGGTGACGTCCCCGTGGTCCGGATGGACAGTCGACGTGTCAGGGCTCTGGGATGGAGCAACCGGAGGTCATCGATCGAGGCCCTCCGCTCCTCGTTGGAATCCCTCGTCACCGATGCACGCAGTGGGCGCTTCGACGAAGGAGAATGAGCCCGTCCACTTCCTCCGGGTATCACATTTGGGCCCCAAAGTGCGCTGCTAGCATGCCGCCTTGTCGGCGGTGAGGCTCGTCAGACTGTCCTCGATGGAGAGCGAAAGGGACCGAAAGTGGAGGAACAGCACCAGTTGAAGGTGAAGGTGTTTGCCGACGGGGCCGATATGGAGGGAATCCTCCGCCTAGCTGGGGATTCCCGGATCGCGGGTTTCACGACCAACCCCACCTTGATGCGCCAGTCTGGCATTACCGAATACGAGGGATTTGCCCGCAAGATCCTCGACCATGTCGTGGACCAGCCCGTTTCCTTCGAAGTGTTCTCCGACGAATTCGCAGAAATGGCTCGACAAGCACGTCGCATCGCCTCGTGGGGGCCGAACGTCGTCGTGAAGATCCCGATCACCAATACCAGGGCAGAGAGCTCGGCCCCCCTGGTGAGGGAGTTGTCCGCTGAAGGTCTTCGCCTCAACGTGACAGCCTTGATGACCGCAGATCAGGTCGAAGACGTCGCCGAAGGGCTTTCGGTCGGTCCGGGTGCAATCGTCTCGGTGTTCGCGGGGCGTGTCGCCGACACGGGGCGCGATCCGGTGCCCCTCATGATGGACTGCCTCGCCGTGCTCGAGCCATTCCCACACCTCGAACTGCTGTGGGCCAGCCCACGCGAGATCCTGAACGTTTACCAGGCCGACGCGATCGGTTGTCACATCATCACGGTGACCCACGACATGCTCGGCAAGCTGTCGCTCCGAGGCAAGGACCTGATCGACTACTCGCTCGAGACCGTCGAGATGTTCTACAGTGACGCTGCAACGGCGGGGTATCTACTCTGATGAGCGCAGCTCCCCACCAGTGATCATCACCAGGACACCTCTCCGCGTCTCACTCGGTGGTGGCGGCACCGACCTTCCCTCCTACTATGAACGCTACGGTGGAATGGTGGTTGCCGCCGCAATCGACAAGTACATATTTGTGGCGATGAACCGGACGTTCACCGACGACTACTTCTTGAAGTACTCGGCCCTCGAACGCGTGAAATTCCGCGAGGATATCGAGCACCCGATTGTTCGCGAAGCGTTCCAGATCCACCAGGTCGACCCGGCCGTCGAAATGGTGAGCGTGGCCGACATCCCTGCCGGCACCGGGCTTGGCTCCTCCGGCACCTTCACCGTGGGATTGCTTCGGGCGATCTACGCCCACCAACGCAACCAGGCAACCGCCGGAATCCTGGCCGAAGAAGCCTGCAGCATCGAGATCGACCGGCTCGGCCGACCGGTTGGGAAGCAGGACCAGTACATCGCGGCGTTCGGTGGGTTCACCTGCTTCCACTTCGAACCGGACGGAAACGTGACGATCTCACCACTCCTGCTCTCGTCCGATACGTTGCACGACTTGGAAGAGCACCTTCTGATGTTCTTCACCGGTTACTCACGCGACGCGGAACACATGCTGGAGGATCAGAAGACGCGGTCAGAACAAGGGGACTCCGAAATGATCGAGAGCCTCCACTTCGTGAAGTCCGTGGGCGTCGCGAGCAAGGAAGCACTCGAAGTCGGTGACACCGAAAAGTTCGCGGCGCTGATGCATGATCACTGGGTTCGAAAGCGGGAGCGCTCGGCCGGGATGACCAATGACCTGATCGACCAGTGGTATAAGCGAGGGATCGAGAACGGGGCGCTCGGTGGCAAACTTGTCGGAGCAGGAGCAGGCGGCTTCTTGCTCTTCTACGCCAACGACCCGTCGAGACTGCGCAAGGCGATGATCGATGAAGGCCTCACTGAAGTGCGATTCCTGTTCGACCACGACGGATCAGTGGTGCTGGCGCGTGACTAGCACGACATCGATCTGATGACGACCGAACCAGACAAGTCAGCGGTGTCCGATTCCGACAATTGGGAAGAGCATTGGAGCGCGTTCGGCGATCCGGCACTTGGGAATCCGGCAAACGACTATCGCAATCGGTTGATCTTCCGATACCTCGGCGAGCCCACTGCCGATTCCACCGTCGTGGATATTGGCAGTGGACAAGGACAGCTCGCATTGCTCCTGCAAGCTTCGTACCCCGGCGTTCGAATCCTTGGCATCGAGTACAGCCACGAAGGTGTTCGCCGGGCCAGCAAGGCGGCTCGTGCCGCCAACCTCGATGCGATATTCCTGCAGCGCGATCTACTCCACGCGGATGATGGTCACAATCCGATGGCGGGCGGCCGACGAGCGGCACTTGCAGTGTGTTCTGAGGTGCTCGAGCACGTGGATCAGCCGGAGGTTCTGCTCAGGAACGCCGCCGACTACCTGTTGCCGGGGTGCAGGCTGGTGATCACGGTGCCCGGTGGCCCGAAGTCCGCGCTCGACCGGTACATCGGACATCGCCGCCACTATCGACCGGCGACTATCCGTGCGCTTCTGGAATCGTCAGGATACGAGGTCGAACGAGTGTACCGGGCAGGTTTTCCTTTCTTCAATCTCTATCGGCTGGCGATCATCCTTCGGGGCAGGCGCCTCATCGATGATCTAAAAACGACCACCGCCGTGCCTGTCTCACGCCTCCAACAGGCGATGACCCGGTTCTTCGACGTGACGTTCCACTGGAACCTCCACCACTCACCGTTCGGGTGGCAGATCGTGGCCATCGCACGATTGAGTTCGGAAGATGGATCTCCGTGACCCCCTTGGCGCCTGAGACGCCCCGGAACACGCCCGTACCACCCGCATTCGGAACTTGACCATGCAGTGCCTGATATTGGCCGGCGGCCTCGGAACCCGGATGCAGGGCTATGACTCGACCGTTCCCAAGGCGCTTCTCCCCGTGGCTGGGAGACCGTTCGCTGATTGGCAATTGGCCTGGCTCGCTTCCGAAGGGACCGATTCGGTCGTCTACAGCATCGGGCACAAAGGTGGTCTCATCCGAGAGTACGTCGGAGATGGCACACGGTGGGGCCTTGCCGTGACCTACGTGGAGGAGACGGCAGGCCTGTTGGGAACCGGCGGCGCCGTCCGCCTGGCGGCCGATCGAAATGTTCTCGACGAGCGCTTCTTCGTCCTCTACGGGGACTCCTACCTACGGGTCAGCCTCCGCTCGGTCGACCAGATGTTCGCCAACCGCGACTTGCCGGCGATCATGACAGTGCTCGCCAATGACGGACGTTGGGACACGAGCAACGTCGTTTTCGACGAGGGGTTGGTCGTGAAGTATCAGAAAGGCATCGCCGTTCCCCCACCTCAGATGTGCTATATCGACTACGGGCTCCTCGAATTGAGTCGTGAAGTGGTTCTGGACCGGATCCCACCCGGCCAACGAGTCGACCTGTCAGAGATGCTGGAGTCCCTTAGCGACGAGTCCCTACTGGGCGGATACGAGGTACATCAACGCTTTTTCGAGGTCGGAACCCCCAGCGGCCTTCAGGATCTGCAAGATTTCCTAGCCGGCCAACCGCATTGACGCGCCGACCGTCGGATCTCCTCGCGAGCGTGAACGCGCCGCTGGCTCTGGCAACCTCGGCCTTAGTATCTCCGGCGTCATGATCTCGTCGGGTGAACAGCGGTGGAGGCCGCTGTGCCGTTTCATCCTCTCGATCGGTCTGGCGGCAATCGGTGGAGCCGCGCTCTGGACACTTGTGCCGGACCAGCTCTCGGTCAGCAGCGACATCGTGGGGTACGGCATCTTCGCCGACTTCGACATCTATCGGTACGCATATGGCTACTACTTCATTGCGCTACTCCTCCCACTTGCCGCCATAGCCCTCTACCAGATCATGGCGTGGAAAGGGCCCCTACGGTATCGAGGCTCGGCACGCTCGACCTTGTTCCCGTTGTCCACACTTATTGATGCCGGCGCCGACGACAATGTGGCCGGTCCGGGTCAGAGCTTCGACAGAGGGTCCGGTGCGCTGTCGCTCGCACGGCTTGGGTCGAGTTCGTCGTCAGAGCCCCGATCGCCTGAGCCCGTCAAGATGGTCAAGCTGGAGACCCGCATCGGAATGCTATGGACTGTCGCCAGGATTCTGCTTCCAGCGGCCACCATCACCATTGAGCTATCCGTCTGCCAGGTACTCAACCATCGGGTCGCAACTTGGATCGGCTTGCTGGGCGGCCTGATTTACGTGGGTGCCGTCATGTCGCTAGCGGTTGCATTCCGGCTCTCATCCTCTCGAGGGAGCCACTCCCCTCCACCGCTCGCCTCGACAACATGGCGCATTGCCTTGGCTCGGGCAAATTCCCTATTGGCCATCGCCGTCGTTGCGCTCCTCTATTTCGTATCGAGGTCCACCGCCGTCGCCATCGGTCCGGAACATCACATCGTTCGATATCCATGGTTGCCGTGGTGGCTTGCAGTCGCGATGACCATGGCTTGCATGATCGTCTGGCTCAGCTGTGACCGCCGTGCAAGAAGCGGAGCCGATCTCCAACAGGTCGAAGCAAGGATGTTGACGTGGATCGTCGGACCTACGCTGCTCTTCCTTGTCCTTGCGTCCTTTCCCGGTGCCATAGGCCCCTATCAGGGCTTTGACGACGCTCAGTTCTTGGCTGCTCCACAACTCATCTTCCAGCACGGTCTCTTCCCCTGGCGGGATATCTACGTTCTCCACGGCCTACTTGCCGACGTTTTCGATGGCAAGCTCGGAATGCTTCTCTTCGGGAATACCCGCTGGGGATCGAATGCGGGTCTCTACCTGATCGTCTATCCCGTCAATTGGATCGTCCTCTATGGCTTTACCGCATACTTCTGCAGGAAGAACCGTCTGATCCTGATCGGACTTTCTCTCGCAATAGTTTGTGGACTTGTCCAAGGGAACGCACCGCGATTCCTTCTACTCCCGATCTTCCTCGTCGCATTCGACCTCGTCCTCCGCCGGGCGACCTGGCGCAGGTGTTGGATCTTCATCGCCCTATTGCTCGTCGGTGTCATTCTGACTCCCGAGGAGGCACTCTTCGCTCCGTGCTTGCTGATCGTCTTGGTGGTCTTCGAATGGACAGGCCATGAACGTGGTCAACCATTCCGGTCATCATTCCCACGAACACTGCGCTGTGCTCTGGGCGGATTGGTATTGGTCGTGGCTTGGTTCGCGTTCCTTGCCAGTACCGGGTCGCTGTCGGCGTTCATCGAGTACTTCCGAGTCTTCAGCAGCGGGCACATCCTCGAAGGGGGTATCCCGACACAATGGGTCTTCAACAAGCAACTGATGGTCACATTTGCTTGGATACTCCCCACCTTGCTATGGCTGGCCACAGTCTGGCGTGTGGTCGCGAAGCTGCGAATGCGTCGCGTGTGGTCTGTATCCGATTGGGTGATGGTGGCGGCGGCGGCATTTACCGTGCTCTATATTCCCAAGGCCCTCGATCGCGCCGATATCGGACACGTGTTCGAGACGTTCTCGGTCGCCGTTCCCCTCCTTGTCCTCTGGTCGGTAGAGTTGCTCAGGATTGCCGATCACCATATTCGCACCGCGATCCGACGACTGCCGGCCAACCTCCGCTTTCCTCAGCTGCAACACGTAGCGACATTTGGTGCAGTTATGGCAATCGTCGCCGGAATCACCATCCAGAAGGCGACTGTTCCTTCTGTGATCGCCCAGATCCCCTCCGCCTTTCACCCTGTGATTCCTAACAACGCCCTGACCGCCATGCCGCGCCTCGGATACACGGTGCCTGAGTCTGTCGATACAGCGCAGATTCGCGAACTGGGCTTGATGCTTGATCGCTACGCCGGTCCTACGGCGCCCGTGTTCGACTATTCCAACGAGCCGGGGGTCGCCTACTACCTACTGAATCGAGTACCGGGAACTCGGTACTACTACTCCGCCGTCGCCCAGACCCAACTCGCGCAACAACAAGAGATTTCCGACTTGCAGAAGAGCCGGCCGCCCGTCGTCATATTCAGCAATACCACGTTTGGCCTCCTTTCCTATGACTCCATTCCTCAGGCCTTGCGTTCCTATCTGGTCAGCGAATACCTGTATGCCCACTACCGGCCATTGCTGGATGTGCAAGGCCAATTGCTCTTCCTTCGGAATGATCTCTTCGCCTCGGCACCACCGGTACCGTCCGGGCTCACCACCACCGGCCTCTACTTCGACACCCCAGCCTGCACCTTCGGAGATATCCCGAACTACTTCGCATTGCCGACCGACATCGCCTCTCGTCCTCGTGTGCAGGTGCCGGTCACCAAGAACACCAGCTTCACCACGACCATCACCGGGTGGGCGGTGGATGCGGCAACGAAAGTTCCTACTACCCAGATCCTTGCAGTCGTCAACGGACACGTTGTTCCGACCTATGCAATTGTCCAAGCTCGCCCCGATGTGGCTCAGGCGTTGAATAGTCCATCAGCCCTCGATTCCGGTTACACGATGACTCTCTCGGTGCCGAGTGCCGGGTCGGTCGAACTGTTTGCATTGAATCCTGACGGAAGTGTCTCTCCCCTGGCGCCGACACCTGGGACGGACTCTGGCACTATTGGTAGGACCTCGTTGACGACGGTCGTGACGCAGGATGGAAGGACCCACCCGGTCGTTGACGGGAGCGCCATCGGAAGCGT
>JADGOF010000455.1 GCA_017883105.1 Acidimicrobiales bacterium | reverse complement strand
GTCGTCCGATGCCCGCGAGATGTAGTGCTCGACCAGCGTGCGCCCCTCGAGCAGGGCGATCTGGGTCATCTCCGGCCGGACGTGGACACAGATCATGTAACGCCCGACGGCCTTGCCCCGGCGCTCCCGTCCGCCGCGGCGCCCTTCCCCCCGAGGCCTCGCATCCGACCGGGCGGAACCACCCTCGCCGGGGCTGCCGATGGACGGACTCGCCGCGGTCACCGGAGATGGGGCCTGCTTTCCGCCGCTGGACGGAACCGATTCGTCGCCCCCGCCGGAGCGTTGCCGCGAGCGCCCGCCTCCGCCGGAGCGTCCCGCGGTGCCGTTGGACGGCGTGCCGGTCGGTCGGCGGCCGGCAGGTGCGCCACCACCGGTGGTGACC
Organism: Acidimicrobiales bacterium; assembly: GCA_017883105.1. GTDB lineage: Bacteria > Actinomycetota > Acidimicrobiia > Acidimicrobiales > RAAP-2 > Bog-756. The sequence goes on along the minus strand of JADGOF010000455.1, from coordinate 2,325 downwards.
GTCGGAGTGGGGCCGGACGGTCGGGCCGGACGGCTGTCACCGATCTTCGGGCGTTCACCGGTGGGAAGGGGAGGAGCCGCCACCGAGGCCGCGGCCGTGGGGCGCGGCACTTGTTCGCCGGGAGCCGTCGGGACGGTCTGGTCGGTAGTGCTGTCGTCGGTCGTCTGGGCGCCGGCCGGACGCCCCCGCCCCCGCCCCCCCCGTGACCCGCGCCGTCGGCGGTTCTGCCCACCTCCGCCGCTCTGATCACCGGGCGACCCGGTGTTCACCGGGACGTCGGCACTGCCTCCTGGGGATGAACCAGGTCTGGTGGCCTGGTCAGGCGTGACCTCTTCCGTTGGCGTCTTCTGGGGCGCTGCAGTCGTTGACCTGCTCCCCGTCGCGACCTCTCCCGGTTGCCCGGTTTCGGTATCTGACATCGAATTCCCTTCTCAAACTGCTCATGACGCACGCTCGAGAGCGTGCATGGCGCGGTCAGACGCCGACGAGGATCCCCGAAGTTGCAGGGGCTCCTCTCGGACGCCGTCGCGCTCGATCCACTGTTGCGTTCTGCATGCCCGGGCCAGCACTGGCACTCCTTGCGGGCTGCCACCAGCGGTGGTCCAAATCGCCGTCTGCTGGTCGGGCGCGCCGCCGGCTACGGCGATCAGCCCCCGGACCAGTTCGACCGGGCGTACCCCACGGGGTTGGGTGGCCAGTTCGGCCACCACCCCGATCGATCCGTCATCCGCCGGATCCTCCCGGTGGATGACATCCAAAGCCAACACGGAAGGCCGGAGGTCGTCGTGTTCCTCTCTACCTTTTCGTTCCCTCACGATGGGAACGGTGGTCGCATCCAGCACCAGGTCGACCTGATGCTCCAACTGGTCCATCGACACCCCGGTGAAGGACATCTCCCACGAGCACGACGTCACCAACTGCTGCAGGGAGCCGACTTTGCCCTCGACGGGGACCACCTCGGTGACCTCGATCCCCTCAGGCAGCATGCCGCTCATGAGCCCGGCCAGGGAGAAGACGTCGAGCGCGGGCAGTTCGGGCCGTCGATCGTCGAGGAACACGTCGAGGTACTCGGCCAACGATTCGCAGCCGGTAGGCAGGGCCAAGCCGAAGCTGAGCTGGGGACGTGGGGAGAATCCCTCGGTGTAGGCCAGGGGAAGTTCGGCCCGACGGAGCGCCCGCTCCCACATCCGGGCCATGTCGCGCTGGCTGGTGAAGCGGATCTTGCCGAGTTTGGAGAAGCGGAAACGAATGCGCATGTCAGCCTCTCCCCTCTCTGATCCACGCAGTGGCATCCTCATCCGGCCGGGGGGCCGAAACGGCGCCGGACGGCACCGTGGTCAGAAATCGTACCGGCACCTGGCCCCCGGTTGAGAGATCCTGCCCCGTACCCTGGCTGCCACCCGCCGGCGGCACCGCCGACGCGACCACGTGTTCGATCCCGAATCCGGTGCAGGCACCGCAGTCGTAGCAGGGTGTCCACCGGCAGTCTTCGAGGCCGTGGTTGGCCGGGGAATCCATCCAGTCCTGCCACAGGAAGTCGCGATGGAGGCCGGCCGAAAGGTGGTCCCAGGGAAGCGCTTCGTCCTGGGTTCGGTGGCGGTAGACGGTGTCCTCGAGGGACATTCCCTGGTCAGCGAGGGCATCGGTCCACAACTGCAGGTCGAAGTGTTCGGTCCATTCCTGAAAGGTGCCCCCCTTGCGCCACACCTGCTCGATGACCGCCCCCATCCGACGATCCCCCCGGCTGACGATTCCCTCGGCCGCCGTGGCCTTGGGATCGTGCCACCGGATGGTGAGCCCACGGACCGGTCGGGCCGCATCACGGAGCAGGTGGACCTTGCGGGTCAACTCCTCGATGGTGTTCTGGCCGAACCACTGGAAGGGGGTCTGGACCTTGGGGACGAATCCCCCCACCGACGCGGTGACCGTGACCCCCTTGTGGTAGCCCTTGCCGATGGCCACGCACTGTTTGGCCAACTCCACGATGCCCAGTGTGTCCTGGTCGGTTTCGGTAGGGAGCCCGATGAGGAAATAGAGCTTGACCCGCTTCCAGCCCTGGCTGAAGGCGGCGTCGACCGCGGCATAGAGATCCTCTTCCCGGATCAACTTGTTGATCACCTGCCGCATCCGCCACGTGCCGCCCTCGGGTGCAAAGGTGAGCCCGGTCCGCCGCACCCGCTGGATCTGGGCCGCGGTCCCCACGGTAAATGCGTCCACCCGCAGACTGGGGAGGCTGACCGACACCTGGCCGGAGCAGGAGGGATCGTCGATGATCGAGGTCACCGTCCCCTCGATGCCGGAGTAGTCGGCACTCGACAGCGAGGT
>JADGOF010000454.1 GCA_017883105.1 Acidimicrobiales bacterium | reverse complement strand
TCACCAACAAGTGGATTCGTCGTGGCACCCACCGAAGTGTGAAGGAACTCGCCGACTCGATCACACACTGGGTGGGAACCTGGAACGAGGATCCTCGCCTCCCTCGGTGGATATCTTGAGCGAGTTGTTGACTCAGGACACTAGGGCCGGCCCGATCGCCGTGGCCTGCTCGGGCGTCGAGAAAAGGGTGCCGGCGAGCATCCCGGCCCCGGTGCCGACCAGTGCCCACACTCCGACGAGGGCGGTAGCGGCGAGCGGATCGCCCCACGACACCCCGAAGACCAGCGCTCCGATGGTGATGATGAGCACTGCCTGGGCCAGAGCGATGGCGACGAACCCCAGGGCCTCCCCGGCGATCACTGCGCCGCTGCGCACCGGTCCGGCGAGCATCCGTTCGTACATGCCGGGTCTGCGATTGGCGATGATCACCGCGCTTCCGGCAAGCGAATTCAAGAAGACGAACAACACCAGCATGGTGGGCGCCGAATAGCTGAAGCCCTCGGGAAGTGTGGCCAATCGGGTGCCGGCCTGCCGGGAGACCACTGCCACCGCCGGCACGGTAGCGGCCAGGCGGCCGGCCCGGATCATGGCGGAGCCGAAGTTCCCGCCAACCTGTTCGGTGGCGAATCGTGCAGCCTGCGCCTGCCCCGCATAGCGGGCAAGGACGGACCGCACGGCTGTCGCGGCCGCCTGCTGGGTCGGATTTGCCGACTCGGCTACCAGACCCGCCTTACCACGCGGTGCCCCTTGATCATCTGGTCCATGCCGGCTGGAAGCACCAGGCCTGCCTGCACAGCCGACCGACGGACTGCCGCCTCGAGGGTGCTGGTCGTGGGGTACTGGCGCACGTCGATGCCAGGCGTCGAGGAGAGCATCGCGATCACCTGCTCGCCCGACGTGCCCGAGCTGCTCTCCACGACGCCCACCCGGAAGGTGGAGAAGCCATGGACCGACGCCCCGATGATCAGGATCACCATGATCGGCAGGATCATGGTGAAGAACAGCGACAGCCGATCGCGCAGCACCCGGCGGACCGACACCGCCATGATGGCCAGCACGCTCATGGCTCAAGGGCCCGAGGTGCGAAGACGGTAGCCACCACGCCGACGACAAGCGTGTAGACGAGGTTGGCTGCGATGGGCACGACGACCACGGCCAGTCCGCCGCTGGTGGTGGCCAGGTCCGTGTAGCCGCGCAGCGCCCAGCCATTGGGGGTCAGGAGGGCCAGACGTTGCATGATCGGAGGAGTCACTGACACGAACACGAAGTTGCCACCCAGGAGCGCCAGTCCGAAGACCACGAACGAGGAGATACCTTCTGCCTGCCGCTGGTTGTGGGCCACCCCGATGACCAGGGCTGTGGTGGCGGTGATGGCCAACACCATGGCCAGGGAGAGCAGCGCTGCGGCCAGGGGATTCCCCCAGTCCGCACCGAAGGCGAAGGTGGTCACGGCGACGATGATGCTGAGGCTCACGATCCCGAAGACGAAGGCGGACAGCACCTTGCCAAAGAGGACGCTGATCGGGCGCACCGGGGCCGCCAGTATGCGCTCGAGCATGCCCTGGTCGCGGTCGACGAAGAAACTTCGTGAAGTGAAGCTGATGGTGAAGAGCAGGAAGAAGATGGCCATCGCAGGGCCGTAGTAGCTGATGGTCTTGAGCTCTTTGGCTCCGAATGCCTGATCGACGGCCTGGACCGGCAGCGTCAGGTGGGCGGCGACCAGGGCGGCCGAGGCTGAGGTCGGCGACTGGCCACTGGCCACCGCCGTGGCCACGCTGAGCCGGTCGGCGTTGACCTGAGCCACGAAGGAATGAGCAATCGAGGAGGTGATCTGAGCCGCCAGCGTGTTGTTCACGTTCGTCAACGTGGTCAACGGCAGTGGGCGGGGTCCGCTGATCGATGCGGTGAACCCGGCCGGGATGACCATCGCCGCCCCGGTGTGTCCAGATCGAACAGCGGTCGCCGCCGCCGATTGCGATGTTTCGGGCGCCACGGTGACCAGGTCCTTGAGCCCGGGGCTGCGGAGGGTGTCCACCAGCCCGGCAGCCGCTGACCCATGATCCGAGTCGACGACACCGAGGGTGAGGTGGATGGTCTCGGTCCCTCGGAACGCCAGACTCATCAGCGCGGCAATCACAAGGGGTGCCACTACCCCCAAGATGATGGCGGAACGGTCCCGCATTCGTTGGCGGAGATCCTTCTCGGCGATGGCCAGTGCTGGATGCGCCATGGCCCTCCGCTACTCCCGCAGAGCGGTGCCGGTCAGATGCAAGAACACCGCCTCAAGGTCGGGCTCGATCACATCGACACTGCTGACTTGGACCCCTGTCCGTTCCGCGGCTTCGAGGACCGCCGGAAGCAGCTGTCGGCCCTCGTGCACCAGCAATTGGACGTGGTGGTCGGCCAACGCTGCCTCATCGATACCGTCAATCCCACGGCAGGCTTCGGCCAGTTGTTCGAGGTTCCCCGTGGCGCCGAGCTCAATGCGGTCACGCTCGCCGAGACGGTCCACGAGCTCCCGGCGGGTCCCTTCGGCGACCAGTCGACCCTGATCGACAATCCCGACCCGATCGCACACCCGCTCGGCTTCTTCCATGTAGTGGGTGGTGTAGACGACGGCCATCCCGAGTTGGCCGAAGGTCTGGACCCGCTCGAGAATGGCATGGCGGCTCTGCGGGTCAACTCCCACCGTCGGCTCGTCCAGAACCAGAAG
>JADGOF010000453.1 GCA_017883105.1 Acidimicrobiales bacterium | reverse complement strand
CTCTACCCCGTGCTCGCCCACCCCAATGTGTCCTACCGCTGCGGCTTCTTCGGTCCGGCGGAGCGGGTGATGCTGGCCCAGGGGGCCAACATCGAGCTGGTGCCGGGCGGGTTCCGCCAGTTCGCCCCCATCCTCCGCCTCTACAACTCGAGGGTGATGACCATCCAGGGCGCCCCGCCCGAGGACGGCACGGTGAACCTTTCACTCCACCTGGGCGCGACCTACGAGGAGCTGCTCCTGGCCGGGCGCGACCCCGACCGGCTACTGGTGGTCGAGGTCAATCCGAACCTGCCCCGGACCTGCTCGTTGCCCCCGGACTTCACCAACAGACTGCCCCTCGACCTGATCGACGTGGTGGTCGAGGCCGACGGCGCCCCGTACACGCTGCCCGACACGCCCCCGGACGACATCGATACCGCCATTGCCGACCAGGCCCGTTCCTTCGTCACCGACGGCGCCACCCTCCAGATCGGCATCGGGGCGGTGCCCAACATGGTCGCTTCCGAGTTGGCCGAGGGCCCCGGAGGGTCCTACGGCTTCCACAGCGAGATGTTCACCGACGGGCTCATGAAGCTGCACCAGGCGGGCAAGGTGACCAACGACGCCAAGAGCGTCTTCAACGGGGTGTCGATCACCACCTTCGCCCTCGGTTCGGCCGAGCTCTACCGGTGGTTGGACGGCAATAGCCAGGTCGCCTTCGTCCCCGTCCAGGTGGTCAACGACCCGACCGTCATCGCGCGCAACCGCTCGTTCATCTCCATCAACGGTGCCCTCAGCGTCGACCTCTACGACCAGGTGGTGGCCGATCACATCGACGGGAAGCAGATCTCGGGAGTGGGCGGTCACGAGGACTTCGTGGCCGGGGCCGAGATGCGCCTCGAGGACCACTCGCTGATCTGCGTGCGCTCCACCGCGGTAACCAACGGCGTCACCCGCTCGCGCATCGTGCCGCTGCTGCCGGAGGGTTCGGTGGTGTCGACGCCACGGCACCACACCGGGGTGATCATCACCGAGTACGGGGCAGCCGACCTCACGGGCCGCACCGTGAGCGAGCGCGCCCAGGCCCTGGCGGGCATTGCCCATCCCGACTTCCGGGACGAGCTGGCCGAGGCGGCAGCCACACTGGGCCGGCACTGACCGGCGTGGCCGGGCCGCCCGGTTCGCCATCCTTCACGCTGGCGACGTTCAACCTCTACATGGGCATCGACGGTTGGGGCCGTCCCTTCGACGTGATCGGGGAGTGCCGGGACCTCGCCGCCGACATCCTGATCCTCCAGGAATCGTGGACCCCCGACGACGGCGGCCCCAGCACGGCCGGACGCATTGCCGATGCCCTCGGGTACCAGGTGGTTCACGAAGAGGGCTTGGCCCACGGCCAGGTGTTCGGCCCCGACCCCGCAGCCGACAACCGATGGGGGCCGAAGATCGGTCAACAGGGAGATGCACTCCTGCTCGATGACCAGCGGTTGGGCAGACGGCGCCACCGGGGCACCCGCACCGCCATCCGGGGCACCTGGGGTGTGGCCATGCTGGCCAGGATCCCCCTCCGGGACAGCACGGTGATCCCGCTCGGAAAGCTCAGGCGGGACCCGGCCCGGCGGATGGTGATCAGCGCGGTCACCGACGTGGACGGACGGGAAGTCTCCATCCTCGGGACCCACATGTCCCACATCACCCACGGGTCGGCCGCCCAGTATCGACGGCTCAACGCCTCCCTTCCCGACACCAGCACCGCCGCGGTGCTGGCCGGCGACATGAACCTGTGGGGCCCACCGGTGATCTCCTTCCTGCCGGCGTGGCGCCGGGCGGTGAAGGGTCCCACCTGGCCGGCCCAACGGCCGAACAGCCAGCTCGACCACGTGCTGGTCACGCCCGGGTTGTCGGTGATCGAGGCCCGCATCGTCGCCCACTCCGGATCCGATCACCGACCCGTGGTGGTACGGCTGGCGGTGATCTGACACACGCAGGAATCGACTGGGCGGCCAGGGTAGCGTCGGCGCATGACCGACACGCTCGAGGACTTCCAACTCACCCGCTTCACGGCCGAGGGGAAGACCAACGTGGTCTACCGGACCGGTTCGGGCCCGGCGGTCATCGTGATCAGCGAGATGCCCGGCATCACCCCGGACGTCGCCGGATTCGCCCGCAAGGTGGCGGCGGCCGGCTTCACCGCGGTGATGCCCCACGTGTTCGGCGAGGACGGCCGCGACATGTCCGTCCCCTACGTGCTGGGCTCCATCTCCAGGGCGTGCGTCTCGCGCGAGTTCACCGTCCTGGCCACCGGCAAGGCCAGCCCCATCACCACCTGGCTCCGGGCACTGGCCAAGGACGAGCACCGTCGTTGCGGTGGTCCGGGGGTGGGGGTGATCGGCATGTGCTTCACCGGCGGGTTCGCACTGGCCATGATGGTCGACGACGTGGTGGTGGCACCGGTACTCAGCCAGCCGTCCCTCCCGTTTCCGGCGGGCAAGAAGCACCGACGCGACCTCGGCATCTCCGCGGCGGACATCGAGCGGGTGAAGGAGCGGGCGTTGGCCGGCACCTGCCTCCTCGGACTGCGCTTCACCGGTGACAAGGCCAGCCCACCCGAGCGGTTCGCCCACCTCCGCGAGCTGCTCGGTGACGCCTTCATCAGTGTGGAGCTCGACTCCTCCCCGGGCAATCCCCACGGCCACCCCAAGGGGGCCCATTCGGTCCTGACCGGGCACCTCGACGA
>JADGOF010000452.1 GCA_017883105.1 Acidimicrobiales bacterium | reverse complement strand
GGCCGACGACCACCTCTTCTGCATGATCACCATGAATCACCATCCGCTCCACACCAATGCCTGGTTCGCCGAGAACGAGACGGTGCAGGGCAAGAACGTGGTGGTGGGCAACCTGGTCTACTCCCTGGCCCTCGGGATGAGCGTCCCCGACGTCAGCGGTATGGCCATCGCCAACCTCGAAGTGGAGTCGCTCATCCACCGGGCCCCGACCTTTCACGGGGACACCATCTATGCGGAGACCAAGGTGATCGGGAAGACCGAATCGAAGTCCCGCGACGACCGGGGCGTGGTGACGGTCGAGACCAAGGCGTTCAACCAACGGGGTGAAGAGGTGTGTTTCTTTCGCCGCAAGGTGATGGTCTGGAAGCAGGCCGCCGCCCCGGTCCGCCGGCGCCCCTACGGTGACGACGTCTGGAGCTGAACGGATCGACCGTTCCGGCTGCGTGACGCGGGCTGAGGGGACCTCCCTGGCCGATGGTCGCCGCCGTGTCGCGGGTGCGGCCCCGATCCGCAGCCCCACCCAGGTCACCGCCATCGGGCAGGCCATCGACCGCTGGGGAACCGCACAGGGCTCCAACTCGAGGCGGCCCGAACTGCCTTGGCGATCCACGCGTGATCCTTGGGCCGTGCTGGTCAGCGAAGTGATGGCCCAACAGACCCAGTTGGCTCGGGTGGTGCCCGCCTACCACCAGTTTCTGGCCGCGTTCCCCACGCCGGAAGCGTGCGCATCCGCAGCGTTGGGGCAGGTGCTGCGGGTGTGGAAGGGGCTCGGGTACAACCGACGGGCCCGCAACCTGCACCACGCGGCAACGGCGATCGTGTCCGACCACGACGGAGTGGTGCCGGCATCACTCGACGCACTGCTCGCTCTCCCGGGGGTGGGCGGCTACACCGCACGGGCCGTGTTGGCCTTCGCGTTCGATTCCGACATCGGGGTGGTGGACACCAACGCCGGTCGGGTGCTGTCGAGGGGGGTGGCCGGCCGCGCGCTCCGGCCATCTGAGGCACAGAGCCTGGTGGACGCCATGGTGCCCACCGGTCATGGTTGGCAGTTCGGTCAGGCTCTGCTCGATCTGGGTGCTTTGGTGTGCGTGGCCGGGGAACCTCTCTGCCCGGAATGCCCTATCGTCCGCCGGTGCCGGTGGGCGGCCCGGAGCAGGATCGACCCGGACCCGGCTCGGGGGTCGGCAGGTGTGTCTGGGGCCCAGAGCACCTTTGCCGGCTCCGACCGGCAGGGCCGGGGCCGCCTGGTGGACGCGTTGCGCAACGGGTCACTGTCACCGCCACAGGTTGCGTCCGTCACCGGCTGGCCCGACGATCCCGACCGTGCGGAGCGCATCGTGGCCGGACTGATAGGTGACGGCCTGATGGTCCGGGACGGCTCGGGCAACCTCTGTCTGCCCTGACGGCGCTGTGTACGGTGTGGGCGCAGGTGCGTGCGTTCGATACCCAGCCAGCAGGGTTGTCAGTACCAGGGGGGATCCATGAATCGACGGTCGATGGTGTCGATGGGGGCCTTGTCGGTGGCCATCGGGGCGTCCCTCCTGGCAGGATGCAGTAGCTCGTCCACGACGACCGGGACGGCAGCCTTGGGGTCGATCGCGCTCGGGGCTCCTTCGTCGGTGCCTGAGGCGGTGTTCACCGTGTCCACGCCGGGTGTCCCGGGCACGCCGGTCAAGTACGACCAGGTCGGTGTGCGCCGGTTCGGATCACCCGATGATTCCCACGTACTGGTGCTGGTGCCGGGGACCAACGGGGGCGCGGGCGATTTCGACCTGGTCGCCCCCTATCTGGTCACACACGTCCCCGACCTCCAGGTGTGGTCCGAGATGCGCCGAGAGGGAGTGCTCCAGGACGACTCGGTCATCCAGTCCGTTCTTTCTGGCAAGTCCACCTACCAACAGGCCTTCAACTACTACCTGGGATGGATCTCCAATCCGGCGATCAAGGACCACTACCAGCCGCTGAAGGCGGCCGACTACCAGTTTGCCGCTCAGTGGGGGATGGCCGTCGCCATGAACGACCTCCATGCGGTGATCGCCAAGGCCGGCGACGGCGGGAGGCGCACGGTGACCTTGGGCGGCCATTCGCTTGGCGGCACCGAGGCCGCGGCATACGCGGCGTGGGACTTCAACGGCCAGCCTGGCTTCAAGAGCATCAACGGCATCGTGTGCATTGACGGGTGCGCCGGTGCCGCCAGCTCATCGAGTGCTCCCGAGACACTGCCTGCCGCCCAGCAGGCGGTCGGCGCACTGAGTACCAACGGACCATGGCTCGACCTGCTGCATGTCGGACTACCCTGGGCCACCGGAGCGTTCAGCCAGGTCGGTGGCCTCGCCAGCCTCAAGGCGCCCAATGCTCCGGCCACCACCTTCGAGAACTTCCCGCTGCTGCCGGCCGAATTCAAGCCACCGGTGCCGGTGACCAACGCCGCACAGCTGGGCTACGCCTTCGATGCCTCGACCTCACCTCCTCAGCTGGCCCTGATCCACGTCCACTCGGGCCATGTGGCCACCACAGGTGATCCCGCAGGTTGGGTCAACGAAGGCCTCACCCCGATCCAGAACGTGGCCGATGTGTTCGCCCAGGCCCCCCTGGCCGCGACCGAGTGGTACTACCCCGAGCGGCTTTCCATCGACGCCGGGGTGTCCTCGTCGCTCCAGCAGACGCCGGTCGCCACCTACCTCGGTCTCCGGTTGCTCCACACCAGCCAGGTCGACGTGCCGCT
>JADGOF010000451.1 GCA_017883105.1 Acidimicrobiales bacterium | reverse complement strand
AGGCCTTCGAGACCGACTGGATCAAGCTCGAAGTCATCGGCGACGACCGGACGCTGCTGCCCGACACGGTCGAGCTCCTCGCCGCGGCCGAGGAGTTGGCCGACGACGGCTTCATCGTGCTCCCCTACTGCAGCGACGATCCCATCGCCGCCCGGCGGCTCGAGCAGGCCGGGTGCGCGGCGGTGATGCCCCTCGGCTCCCCGATCGGCAGCGGACTGGGGATCACCAACCCTCACAACATCGAGTTGATTGTCGAGCAGGCCGGCGTCCCCGTGGTCCTCGACGCCGGCATCGGAACCGCCTCGGACGCCTGTCTGGCCATGGAGCTCGGATGCGACGCGGTGCTGGTGGCCTCAGCGATCACCCGGGCCCGAGAGCCCGGCCTGATGGCCCGGGCCATGCGGGAGGCGGTCAGCGCCGGCCGGGCGGCGAGTCAGGCCGGTCGGATCACCCGCCGGTTCCATGCCCAGGCCTCGAGCTCCTTTGACGGCATGATCGCCCCTTGACCCGCCTCGGCGATCCACCGGTGGCCCTGTCCATCGCCGGTTCGGACTCCGGTTCTGGGGCGGGAGTACAGGCAGACCTCAAGACCATGGCCGCCCTCGGAGTGTTCGCGGTCACCGCCATCACCGCGGTCACCGCCCAGAACACCGTGGCCGTGCGCAGCGTCCACCCCGTACCGGCCGAGATGGTCGAGGCCCAGATCGACGCCGTGCTCGACGATCTTCCGGTGGCTGCGGTCAAGACCGGCATGCTCGGCACCGCCGAGGTGGCCGAGGTGGTTGCCCGGCGGGCCGGCGCCGGCGACCTGCCCAACCTGGTAGTGGATCCGGTGATGGTCGCCTCCACCGGTCGGGTCTTCCTGTCCGCCGACGCGATCGAGGTCTACCGGAGCCGGCTCCTCCCCCACGCCCTGATCACCACTCCTAACCTGTGGGAGGCCGCCATCCTGGCCGGCTCCGATCCCTCGGTGAGCGCCGACGTCGACACCATGGCCGACCTGGCCCGTCGCATCCACGCCCTCGGCCCGGCGTGGGTGCTGGTGAAGGGCGGACATCTGCCCGGCGTCGAGTCCACGGTCGACGCGGCCGCGCCCGACAACGTGGCCGACGTCCTCTTCGACGGTCACCGACTCACCGTCCTCGAGAGCCCCCACGTCGACACGCCCAACACCCACGGGACGGGGTGTTCACTCTCCGCCGCCATCGCCGCGCTGTTGGCCTCGGGCGAGGACATGACCACCGCGGTGAGGACGGCCAAGGCGTTCGTGCACACCGCCCTGCTGGGCGGCCGGGAGTGGCGCCTCGGCCGGGGACACGGGCCTCTCGACCATTTCGGCTGGTCCTGACCGACCTGATCCCGGGCACAGCAGTGGCCGGGTCTTGACGACCCGGCCACTCCCCCCAACTACCACAGGATCCTTGCCCGCAGGCGGGCGAGGCACCCCTCCTCATGACGGACTCCCTGGTTACCGTCGATGCTCCCAGCATTGTGAGCGTTGACCGACCAAATGTAAATATCTTGTGAACAGTTTCACTGTGGGTGAAGGTAGGCATACGCAGCGTGATGTCCCCGAGCGTGGCGATGGCCGCCAGCGCCTCCTCCGGTCTTGGCTTGTCTTCCCCTAGGACGCTGCTGAAGTAGCTCACCAACCCTGGCGGACTGTCTCGTTGGGAGGGTCATTTTCGTCCTCGAAGATGCGTTGCGACCCTCTGGAACGATCTCAGAGGATTGTGGACAACAGCGCATTCCTCGAATGCCCCTACTTCAGCAGCCACCTAGTTTGTCTCCATGGACATCTCCACCTCCCGCACGCTGGCCACCCTCGTCGCCCGGGGTCGGGTCGGCATCGGCGTCACCGCCATGGTCGCACCATCGATCATGACCCGACCGTGGATCGGGGACACGGCCAACACCAAGCCGGCCCGACTGTTGGCCCGGACCATGGCCGGTCGGGACCTGGCCCTGGGCATCGGCGCCCTCCGGTCCCTCTCCGTCTCCGATCAGGAAGCTCGGCCGTGGGTGGCCCTCGGCGGCATGGCCGACGCGGTGGACGCCCTGGTCACCGCGGTGGCCTTCACAAGCCTCCCCCGTCGCAGTCGTTGGGGCATCCTGGCCGTCACCGTGGGTGCCGCCTTGGTCTCCATCCGGGCCGCCGTCTCCCTCGACACCCCGCCGGGCGCCGGCTGACCGCCCGCGTGCCTGCGGGTCGGTACTCCGCTGGGACTCCGGAGTACCGACCCGCTTCCGACCCGAGGCGGCCGATGGAGGCCGGTAGCATCGGAGCCCATGGTCAGTACTGTGAGGGAGCTCGAGACGCCTCCGCCCGAACCCGAGGCCATCGACCCCGAACACCGCACCTACCAGAAGGCGTCGGTGCGGGGCCCCGCGCTGATCGTCCTGGGCATCGCCGCCTTCATCATCGTGACCGGCATAGTGGCCTCGGCGCTCAACTCCGGGGGCAGCCCGACCCTTTCCGTCCACTCCGCTGCCATCCCCGACGGCACCGTCGTCCAACTCACCGCGGCCGCCGATGCCATGCACCCCATCGTGAGTCTGGGCGAGCCTCCGGCCGACATCCTGGGTAACCTGGCCGTGCCCGCGGCCAGCCCGGTCACCGGCACGGTCAACTCCGACCGGGGCCAGGGCCAATTCGATCGGACGGTCTCCTTCCACACCGGGCTCTCGTCCAACCAGGTGGTCGACCTCTACCGGAACATCCTGCCCCGAC
>JADGOF010000450.1 GCA_017883105.1 Acidimicrobiales bacterium | reverse complement strand
CGCCGTGTTGAGAATGCCCACGGGCACTCTGGTGAAGGTGTGGCCAGCACCCATCCGTTCGGCCACCCGCTTGAGCACCTCGTCACCGGCGGAGAGCGGCTGGTCCGAATTGACGCCGAGCATCCGACGCGCCTGGTCGTAGAAGGGTGCCAACTCACTCTTCCAGTCGGCGATGCGCGCCCACTGCGGATGCAGGTAGTAGTCATCCCTGGGCTGGAACAGTGTGCCGGAGTAGTTGAGCGACCCTCCGCCCACGCCGGCACCGGAGAGCGCCACCAGGCCGTTGAGGATCGTGAAGCGCTGGATCCCGTAGAGGCCGAGGTTCGGCTGCCACAAGTAGTTGCGGATGTCCCACGACGTCCGGGCGTGCTCTTCGTCCGCGAACCGACGGCCCGATTCGCAGACCAGAACCCGATACCCCTTCTCGGCCAGACGTAGGGCGGCAACCGACCCCCCGAAGCCGGATCCGACGACCAGCACGTCCCACTGGCGCACACCGCTCATGGCCTCTCCTCCTCGGCTTCGCGACCGCGAAGGATCACGGGAATGACGTCGAGCCACAAGCAGTTCCGCTCCCTTGGGTACATCGCTACCCCCTGAGTCCTGTCACTTTCGCCGAGCGCGGCCGGCCGCGGAACCACCAGTGGCTCCGACCAGATCACCCTCCGACGAGCGGTAGATCGGGATTCGGCCGCATCGCCACCCTCACCGCCGATGCTCCCGGGCCCTTCGATGCGGTGTCGATCGCCGTCCTCCATTGGCTGAGCTCGAACACGTGGGTCACCATGCCGTCGACGGGGTACGACGGGTCACCCAGCCACTCGACCACCTGTTCAGTCGTGCGCTTCCCGCCGAGTTCCGGCTCGGGGCCGGGGTCGGTCGTACCTTGGATCGTCAGCTCACGCTTCCATACCAGGGACCAGTCGACCTCCTGCCGGCCCGCCGTGCCGGCGAGCACCAACACCCCCTTGGCCCGCAGAAGATGCATGCCCAGGTCGATCGTGTCGGGGGATCCGACGCAGTCGACGACCAGGTCGACCCCTTGCTCGAGAATAGGCATCTTTGTCATCCGCGGGCGCAGGATGCGTCCTCCGTCCCGGGCTGCCAGCACCTCGACGGCGGCGGGACCCGAGGGCAGGACACGGGTCGCCCCCACTTTCATCGCCCAGTCCGAGCCGAACTGGTTCGGGCTCAAGACAGCGATGTCGAGGTCGGGGTGCAGCCGACGCAGTGCCGCCACCGTCAGCAGTCCGATCGCCCCTGGGCCGATGACCACGGCCCGCTCGCCTCCGCCGCGCCAGTGAAGTGCGGCGTGCAGCGCCACCGAGGCGGGCTCGGCGAGGACCGCTCGCCTGGACGGCATGTTCATGATCGGAAAGCACTGGGACTGGTGGGCGATCACCATCTCGGCCCACCCGCCGCCAGGGGTGAGCGCGAAGCCCAGCGAAGGCGCCCCACAGCCACTGATTCCAGGCTGGTCGAACCGCTCACAGACATTGGTCATCCCGGCCGCGCAGTTCCTGCATACCGGGTCGAATCCGCGCTGGGCGCAACTGATGATCACGTCAACGGCCACCCGATCGCCTTCCTTGACTCGCCGGACGCCCGGGCCGACCTGGTCGACGACGGCCACGAACTCGTGGCCTGGGATCTGCCGGGGCTCGGTGTAGTAGGCGCTGAGCACCATCGAGAGTTTGGCGTGGGCGAGGCCGACATCCGACCCGCAGATCGCCGAGAGCTCGGGCCGGAGCCGGACCCATCCAGGGGTGTCCGGCAGCTTCGGCGCCGGGGTGTCCTCGGTCAGCCGGAGGATCCCGCCGCGGCCCCAGCCGGCGCCCTTGCCCGTCCCCCTGGGGAGCCGCTGGGCTGCGGCAGTGAGCAGATACCGCTGGGTCGAGAGGTCGGCTAGGACGGCGCGCATGACGGTGCTCCTCGGTAGGGATCGGGACGGTATCGGGGGATCCGGGCAGGCCCCCGTGGTCTGCCCGGTCTCAGACCAGGCCTTCCGAGCGGGCCCATGCCTCGACCCGGTTCATCCCGTCGTCGTAGGTCACGAGAGGGTCGAATCCCAGAACGTGTCGTGCCTTGTCGATCGAGTACGTTCCGGGCCGGTTGAGCATGAGCACGGTGGCGGCGTTGAGTTCGCTTGCCTGACCGAGACGGCGTTGAGCGAAGCCCATGACGTTGGCGAGTGGGATTGCGACCCGGACCGGCAGGGTACGCACCCTTCCGCTTGCCATGCCGGCGAGCTTGCCGAAGTAGTCGGCGCACGTCACGCCGTATCCGTCGCCGAGGATGAAGATCTGGCCTGCAGCCGTGTCGGAGGAGATGGCCAGGACCATACCGTCCACGAAGTTGTCGATATAAACGGGGCTGAAGATCCCGTTCCCACCGTCGGGCAGGAGCATCTGCCCCTTCTTGATCGCCTGCAGGGGCAGGACGACCCAGGGATTCGAATCCGGGCCGTACACGTCGACGGGCCGGATGATCGTGCATTCGATCTCCCCCGCCGCGTGGGCGGCCAGTACGACCGCCTCCGAGTTCACCTTCGTGTCGGTGTAGCTGAACCCGTTCACCCGCACCGGGTACGTCTCGTCGACCCCGTCCGGGAACTCGAACCCGTAGGCGGCGACCGACGAGAGGTGGATGAATCGTTGGACACTGTTGGCAGCGGCCGCGTCCAGGACGCGTCGGGTCCCGAGCACGTTGACTTCCCAGGCCCGATCGAGCGGGGCTGC
>JADGOF010000449.1 GCA_017883105.1 Acidimicrobiales bacterium | reverse complement strand
TCGGCTGCCAGTTGTTCAGTGAGCCGGCCGCCGGCTCCGACCTGGCCTCGCTCCAGACCAAGGCGGTGCTCGACGGCGACGAATGGATCATCAACGGGCAGAAGGTATGGACATCCGGCGCCCAGTTCTCCGACATCGGGGAGATCATCTGCCGGACCGACCCCGATCTCCCCAAGCACCGCGGCCTCACCGGCTTCGTGGTGAACATGCACGCCCCGGGGGTGGAAGTCCGACCGTTGCGTCAGATGACCGGCGGCACGTCCTTCAACGAGGTGTTCTTCACCGACGTGCGGGTGCCCGCATCCCATCTGCTCGGCGAGGTCAACGGCGGATGGACCGTCGCTCTCACCACGCTGATGAACGAACGGGCGGCGATCGGTGGTGGCGGAGGCGGGGTCGGTCCCTCGCAGACCACCCGATTGATCGAGATGGCCCGGGTCCTCGGCCGTGCCGGCGACCCGTTGATCCGGCAACAGCTGGCCGAGGTGATCATCAACGAGCGGGTGTCCAGGTACACCACCCTCCGCTCGATGGCCAAGATCGCAGTGGGCCAGCTCCCCGGCCCGGAGATGTCGCTGGCCAAGCTGTCCCTGACGGCCAACATGGTACGCACCTACGAGACAGTTTCGTCCGTGCTCGGGCCCGCCCTGGTGGCCGACAACGGTACGTGGGGCACCTACGCGTGGTCGCAGTTCCTCCTCGGCGTGCCGGGCATGCGAGTGGCCGGTGGCTCCGATGAGGTGATGCGCAACATCATCGGCGAACGGGTGCTCGGGCTTCCGAAGGAGCCGGCCACGAAGTAGGGAATCCGCCCATCTTCATTTGCCCCGAGGGAGTGGTGGCCGGGATGGCGACCGGTTCGATCTGCGCTGACCGGCGTCTCCACTCCACCGGGTGTCCTAGCGGAATGCCAACCCGTCGACATAGGACCACGAGCGGCGGTGCACCGAAGTCAGACCGAACCCGGCCAGGGCGGTGCGGTGGACCGGCGATGGATAGCCCTTGTTCCGATCGAAGTCGAAGCCCGGGAAGCTGGCCGACAGGTCCCGCATCATGCGATCACGGGTGACCTTGGCCACGATCGACGCCCCGGCGATGGAGACACAGGTGGCATCTCCCCGCACCACGGTGCGGACCACGGGCCGACAGGCTGCCCTCGGGCGAGCACCGTCCCGACCGGCGCCGCCCCCAGGTTCGCTCAGGTAGTCGAACGAGCCGTCGAGGAGTACCGCATCGGGTGCACAGGTCAGGCTGCCCAGGGCTCGTCGGGCCGCCAGTCGAAGGGCGGCCGTCATGCCGAGCCGATCGCACTCGTCGGGGCTGGCATGACCCACGGCCCACTCGGTGCACCACTCGGATACGAGTGGAAAGAGCGCCTCCCTTCGGTCCTCGGACAGCTCCTTCGAGTCACGGAGCCCGGGAGGCGCTGCCATCCCGCGGGGGAAGACCACCACGCCCACCGTGGCCGGACCGGCCCAGGCCCCCCGACCCACCTCGTCGATTCCCGCCACCGTCTCGAACCCCTCACCCAGGAGGGAGCCTTCGAGCAGATCGTGCGGTGCCGTCCGGGTGCGCCCAGTCACGGCCCGGGCTCCCCGGAGACCGGTCGGTGTCCCGCCACTCGATGATCTCGCCACTGACGCAGGACGGGCTCCTAGCTCGGTCCGACAGTTGCGGGCGCCTGATCGGGGTGCAACCACCGTTTGGCCACAGGTTCTAGTCTTAGCGGAAACCGGTTGCGACTTCGGTCACCCGACGATGCCCGTGCGCACGGGAATTTCGGTCTGCTACACCGGTAAGTAGGTAGTACACCTGACCGCGAAGGTCGGCCACGCAGCAGGAAACCCGTGGATCAGCGGGGAAGGGAAGGCACCATGGGACTGATGGACAAGATGAAGGCCCAGGCCGAGGCGGGTCTGGCCAAGGCCGGCGAAGCGGGGAAGGTCGGCCTGGCCAAGGCCAACGAAGCGGGCAAGACCGGACAGGCCAAGCTCGATGCAGCCCAGGCCAAGCACAAGGCGGACGGCCTGCTCCACGACCTCGGGGCGGCGATCTACGCCGACCACGTCGGTCGGGGCACCGACCAGACCACGGCCGACGCCGAACGGATCGTGGGGGAGCTGCAGGCCTACGAGGCGGAGTACGGGCCACTGGCCCCATGACCGCACCGAGGGGCGACAACCAGCACGCATCCGAGGACGGGCCATCGGCTGGCGGCACCCACGGGGCGACGAGGCGCATCGCCATCGTTCCCCACACCCACTGGGATCGCGAGTGGTACGACCCGTTCCAGACCTTCCGTCTGAAGCTGGTACGTCTGGTCGACGGACTGCTCGATCTGATGGAACGGGACAGTTCCTACCGCCACTTCCTCCTCGACGGACAGTTGGCGGTGATCGACGACTATCTCGAGATCCGTCCCGAACATGAAGAGCGCCTCCGGGCCTTGACCACAGCCGGACGGATATCGGTCGGCCCGTGGTACATCCTGATGGACGAGTTTCTGGTGTCGGGTGAGACCATCATCCGGAACCTCCAGGCGGGAATCCGCCGGGGCAGTGCCTTCGGCGGCGTGATGGAGGTCGGCTACCTGCCCGACATGTTCGGCCACATTGCCCAGATGCCACAGTTGCTGTCGCAAGCGGGCTTCGCCCACACCGTGGTGTGGCGGGGGGTGCCTTCTGCCGTCGATCGGACGGCATTCCACTGGCGGGCCCCCGACGGTTCGACCGTGCGGG
>JADGOF010000448.1 GCA_017883105.1 Acidimicrobiales bacterium | reverse complement strand
CTCTGAGATCGTTCCAGAGGGTCGCAATGCATCTTCGAGGACGAAAATGACCCTCCCAACGAGACAGTGCGCCAGGGTTGGTGAGCTACTTCAGCAGCCACCTAGGCGGTGGCGCTCGGCCACAGGGAACAGGGGGCCCGCAGCGGGTCAGACGTCGAGGAAGCGCCGCACGGCGAAGGCCGATCCGGCCACTCCGACCACCACTCCAACCGCGGCAACCAGCATGCAGGTCACCGCCACCTCCCACCCGGAGAGGGACATCTGGGCGATCAGGCTCCCTTGATTGGCCGCCGTCCTGGCTGTGTCCAATCCGATGCCCCAGTAGAGGGCGAGCACCACCAGCACTGCCACCCCTGCACCCAGTAGGCCTTGGATGAGTCCTTCAGCCATGAACGGCAGGCGGATGAACCAGTTGGTGGCGCCCACCAGTTTCATCACCGACACCTCGCGGCGTCGGGCGAAGATGGCCATGCGGATGGTGTTGAGGATGAGCACCGAGGCCGACAACAGGAGCACCACTGCCACCGACAGGAAGACCCACTGGAGAATGTGGATCACGCTCTGCATGGTCTTGATCTGCTGGCCCGGGTACTTGACGTCGAAGATCCCCGGCTTGCCGATGAACTGCTGGTAGACGGCGGACGCCTGAGAGGGATCAGTGAGCGTGCACCGGTAGGACGAGGGGTAGTCAGCCTGGGAGGTGGCCTGGAACTCGTCCGCCGGCTCGATGACCCGGGCCTCGTTGAAGTCGTAGGCCTGGCTTCGGTGGATGCATGACTTGATGTAGGGGAACTGGTTGAGTTCGGTGCCGATGGAGGCGCTTAGCGACGGGCTGGCCGTGGGATTGACCCAAACGATGGCATCGACCTTGTTCTGCCACTGCACCGTGGCCTGGGACGCACCCTGCTTCAACAGTAGTGCGGAGCCCACCAGGGCCAGGGACACCGCCACGGTCAAGATGGCGGCCACCGTCATCAGACGGTTGCGCCACAGGTTGGTCGCCGCCTCCCGCGAGACGTAGCCGACGGAGACCGGCATCAGGTCCGGGCGACGGAGTTGCCGGGGAGCCCATCGGCCGACAACTCTGCAGGTGCACTGTCACGGGACAAACCGGTGGGCGAACCGGCGCCGGCTGCAGCGGTGGCGCTGCCGATGCCGTAGACGCCGTGGGCCTGGTCCCGCACCAGCACGCCGCGGTCCAACTCGATCACCCGTCGTCGCATCTGGTCGACCATGCCCGCGTCGTGGGTGGCGATGATCACCGTGGTGCCGGTGCGGTTGATGCGGTCGAGCAGTCGCATGATGCCGAGGCTGGTGGTCGGGTCGAGGTTCCCCGTGGGCTCATCGGCCAACAGGATGAGGGGGCGGTTGACGAATGCCCGGGCCACTGCCACCCGCTGCTGCTCGCCACCGGAGAGCTCGTGCGGCAGGCTGTCACGCTTCTTGGCCAGGCCGACCAGGTCGAGGACCTGGGGGACCTGAGCGGCGATGACGTGTTTGGGCCGGCCGATGACCTCCAGAGCAAACGCCACGTTCTCGAACACGGTCTTGTTGGGCAGGAGGCGAAAGTCCTGGAAGACGCAGCCGATGTTGCGTCGGAGGTAGGGGATCCGCCATTTGGCCAGGTGGCCGATCTCCTTGCCCGCTTCCCAGATCCGCCCGGAGTCGGGCATCTCCTCCCGAAGCAGGAGGCGGATGAAGGTGGTCTTGCCCGAACCGGACGGTCCGACCAGGAAGACGAATTCGCCCTTGTCGATCTCAACGGTGCAGTCGTTGAGAGCGACGGTCGAACCTTTGTACGTCTTGGTGACGTTTTGGAATGTGATCATCAGGAAGAAGTCACAGTACAGAAGCGTGCAGTCCGAACGAATCTGCTGTGCCCACCCATGTTACCCGCCGGCATTCGACAATTGGGTCAGCCCCCCTGACCTCCGATGACGCGCAAATAGCTCGGTGCTCATCCTCAGTCACTGTCCCGACGCTGTTCGGCCCGCCGTCGCAGTTCGGCCTCGATGAACATGTCGAGATCGCCGTCGAGCACCGCCTCGACATTGCCGGTCTCCGTGTTGTTGCGCAAGTCCTTCACCAGTTGGTATGGAGCCATGACGTACGAGCGGATCTGGTTGCCCCAGGCATTGTCGGTGCGGTCGCCGGACAGCTCGTCCAGCGTCGCCTGGTGTTCGGCACGTTGACGTTCGGCCAACTTGGCCCCGAGCACCTGCATGGCCTTGGCCTTGTTCTGGTGTTGGCTGCGCTGGTTCTGACACGACACGACGATGCCGGTGGGCAGATGGGTGAGGCGGACCGCCGAGTCGGTCTTGTTGACGTGCTGGCCTCCCGCCCCCGACGACCGATAGGTGTCGATGCGGAGATCCTTCTCGTCGATGTCCACTTCGCCGGAGACATCTTCGAGGAAGGGGACCACATCGAGTGATGCGAAGCTGGTCTGACGCCGGTGCTGCGCGTCGAACGGTGAGATGCGCACCAACCGGTGGACGCCTCGTTCGGCGGCGAGCAGGCCGAAGGCGTAGCGGCCCTTCACGATGAAGGTGGCCGACAGTAGCCCGGCTTCCTGGCCGGGGGTCGCCTCCTCCACCTCGATGTCGAACCCACGCCGCTCCGCCCAACGCGTGTACATGCGCAGCATCATCTCCGCCCAATCCTGCGCGTCGGTGCCCCCGGCACCGGCGTGGATCTCGGCGACCGCGTCGCCGTCGTCGTGGTCGCCGGCGAACTGGGACCGCAG
>JADGOF010000447.1 GCA_017883105.1 Acidimicrobiales bacterium | reverse complement strand
TGCCGCGATGTCGGCCCGGAGGCGCTCGGCGTGGATGAGCTGGTCCAACGCCACGTCGATGGCCTCCGAAGTGGAGCCGACGCCAAGGAGGGCCCGAGCGGCAGCGGCCTTGCCGCGGTCCAACGTGATGGTTGCCTTCTCTCTTGCCATATATTTCATACTACCACTTGGTGGTACCAATCGGAAGGAACGGTAGTGGGTCAGTTTGAAATTGCTGAGCCTGTGATTCGCTGATCGGAACCCTTACACTGGTGGTATGCCCAAGCGGTCAAGCAAGCCCCCGACGCCCGTGTCCTCACCAACCGAGGGAGTCCATTCGTTCTGCGGGGAGTTGGTCACCGAAGGTCGGATCTGCTCCCTTTCCAAGGCCCACCCTGGCCTACATCTCGGAGAGGTCGAATCGTGAGTCGCAAGAGCGCCAAGCCGCGCGACCTCAACTCGATGGCCGCTGCCATCGTCGCGCAGTCAGTCGACCCCGAGGACCAGGGCGACGATCCCTATGAGGGGAAGAACCCCGCAGCCGTGGAGCTGGGGCGATTGGGCGGGAAGAAGGGCGGGAAGGCGCGGGCCGCGTCCATGACGCCCGAGGAGCGGACGGAATCAGCTAAAAGGGCAGCGGCTGCTCGTTGGGGCGGAACGTCCGAAGGATGAATTCTCCCAATAGTGGAACGGCAAACGAGTACTTGCCGAACCGGTTCTTGTAGACAAGACCCTGATCGCTGAGCTTGTTCAGCATTTGGTTCGCCTGGCTGGTCGAAAAAGCCTTGACTGAGGTCAATTGGGCTTGGTCGATGATCTCGCGAATCGAGAACTCGCCGTCTGCCATCTTCAAGTTCGCGATGACCCACATGAGTTCGCGCTGGCGGTCGGTCACCCGTGCCCACCTTCCAGCGAAGAAGTCTGAATCCAGCTTGCGCTGGATCGAGTCGAATGGCACCGACTCCTGGACCCCCGTCGACCTCTGCTGAATGAATACCCCACTACCGAAGGAACGCGACATAGTCGCTGATCCCGGAACCTTCCAAGCGAAGCTCACCAGACACGTGTGAACTCCTTCGGATCCCAACCTTCGAGGATCTCGTGACTGCGGGCCCCGGGTCCGCCGGTCGACATGCGCCGACCCCGGTCCAGGTCTCTGCAAAACTGCCGTTGACCGAAATCGTTCTCGCCGGCGGCACGCTGCCTCGGGGCCGCCCCCGCTGGCCCACCACAGCTCCACCGTGGTTCGTCCCGGTGTCAGCCGGGGCATCTGCCCGGTTCCGGTGGGGCAGGCCGCCTCCCTGATGCCCTCAATCGGGCGACCGGCCCACGACGGTGGTCTGCTCCGACTCGTCGCCCAGAGCCAGGGCCGCAGCCCCGGACGTGATCGCCTCGTAGAGCACACGGAGCTCCTCGGTGATCCGATCCCCGTCAGCGCCGAGGGGTGCCGGGTCGAGTTGGCGGAGGACGAGATCAGAGGCGACGGCCAGCCGGGGCCGGGTCTCGATGGCCGCGACATCGGCGTCAACCCCCCACAGCGACATCGAGTCCGCCGCCTGCCTTGCCGCAGTGCGGTCGCGATCGGCCGCCGGCCAACCGAACGGCCCGGTGTCGGCCGGCCCCGCCGTGGCACCCGGTCCAGGATCACGGCTCGATTCCGATCCACGCCGGCGGGCCCGCAGGCCGGTGAGCAGATCCTCCTTCGTCCGTCCACGCCAGGCGAAGATCAGGAACGGGTCAGCGTCGAACGACTCCGCCAGGAGGTAGTAGACCGCGGCGATGTGCTTGCACGGATTCTCCCAGTCTGGGCACGAACAGGCCGAGTCGAGTTCGTCTGCCGAAGTCGGGAACAGCGAGACCGACGAGTCGGCAAACGCCTCCTCGATCTCCTCGGGCATCTCATCCGCCAGGAGTCTGGCCGCGAAGACTGCGCTCGAGGCCATGACCGACTCGACCGCCTCCCACTCGGGCGCAGTCAGCACGGCCGTCTCGATGAACACCCGGTAGGGCTTGGATCGCGACCCCTGCACCGAGGCCTTCACCTGGCCCGCAGTGACTTCTATCGCCAGCACCTGACCGGTGCGGGCATACCGCTTGCCGCGCTGCAGACGGCTGCCGATGCCGAAGGTCTCGAGCACGGCGATGAAGCGCTGCGACCACCAGGTGTCACCGATCCGTCCCCGTTGGCTACGGGCCTGCACGCCGCCCTCGACAGCGATCGGCGTGGAAGGGGGTGGCCACCACCCGTCGGCAGGTGAACGGGAACGACCCATGGGGCGGCGAGGGGTCGGGCGGCGCGGAGCCATCAGTCCTCCCCGACCGCGTCGGCCGAGAGGGCGACGACTTCGCGGAGTTGATCAGTGGACAGTTCGGTGATCCAACCCTCGCCGGAACCCACGATTCGGTCGGCCAGGGCGCGCTTCGCCTCGATCATGGTGTCGATCCGCTCCTCGAGCGTCCCTCCGCACACGAACTTCCGCACCTGCACATTGCGCTTCTGTCCGATCCGGAAGGCCCGATCCGTCGCCTGGTCCTCCACTGCCGGGTTCCACCACCGGTCGAAGTGCACGACGTTGGTCGCCGCCGTGAGGTTCAGGCCGGTGCCACCGGCCTTCAGCGACAGCAGGAACACCGGTGCTCCCTCCGCTCCTTGGAACCGCTCGACCATCGCGTCCCGCGCCTTCTTCGACACCCCACCGTGGAGCCACAGGACGTCACAACCCAGCCGATGGCTCAGGTGGCGTTCCAGCATGTCCCCCATCTGGGTGAACTGCGTG
>JADGOF010000446.1 GCA_017883105.1 Acidimicrobiales bacterium | reverse complement strand
CTGCTCCAAGGCGGCCGTCAGCCACATGACCAGGCTGCTGGCCAACAGCCTGGGCCCGGACATCCGGGTGAACGCGGTGGCCCCCGGTCTGGTCGACACTCCCTGGACCGCCGACTGGGGAGCCGTCCGGGAGTTCGTCACCGCCCAGGCGCCGTTGCAGCGGTCGGCCACGCCCGAGGACGTGGCCGAGGTCATCCTCGGGCTGGCCCGCGCGAGCTATGTCACCGGTGAGGTGGTCCTGGTCGACGGAGGGCTCCACCTGCGCTGACCGGGACCAGCTCGGTCCCAGCCGTGCCCAGGGGATCGACGGACTGCCCCCACCGGATGCGCGGCAGCTTCCAGATGCCGTGGGGCAGGTCGAGAAAGAACGAGCGGGTCCTCTCGTCGGCCAATTCGAACCCGAGCCGGCGGGCCACCTTCTGGGAGCGTTCGTTCTCGGCGAGGATGACGCTGACCACCTCGTCGGCCCCGAGCGCCTCGAAGGCGAAGTCGATGGCCCGGGCTCCCGCCTCGGTGGCATAACCGAGGCCCCAGCACTCCGGGTGCAGGGCCCACCCCACTTCCAGTCCGGGCCAGTCCGGCCACGGCGGTCGGTTGAGTCCGGCCCTTCCCACCATCCGACCACTCGACCGCTCCTCGAGGGCCCACTGCCCCGAGCCCCGCAGCTCCCACTGGCCGAGCCACGCGGCCATCCCCATCCAGGCGTTGACCGGAGCAAACATCTCAGGCACTTGCAGGCTGCTGCGCACCTCTGGCGTCGTCATCACCTCGAAGTACGCATCGAGGTCCGACTCGGTGAACGGGCGGAGGATCAGGCGGTCGGTGACCAAGGTGGGGCAAGCACTCATGGACCCAGTCAACCACTGGGCCTACAGCGGCGTCTCAGAGAAACGTGGTGTCGATGGCCACCCCCGACCGCAGGGTGCGGGTGACCGGCGTACGATCGGCGATCTCGGCCAGCCGGGTGCACCGGGCGTCATCAAGATCACCGGTGATCTTGATCGAGCGTTCGATCCGTTCGACCTTGGACGCTCCGTCACCCCGGCGCAACAGGCGTGCTCGCACTGTCACCTCACCGAGCTCCCACCCTTTGCGATTTGCGTACATCCGCAGGGTGGCCGCCGTGCACTGGACCAGGCCGGCCAGCAGAAACTGGTAGGGATTGGGCCCCTGGTCATCCCCACCGACCTCAGGGCCCTCGTCGGAGATGAACCGGCGGACTCCGGCGCGGACCTCGCCCCGGTAGCCGGCGGCGTTGGTCACCACCACCATGGCGATCGACTGCTCCTCTTCCGTCGTACCGGATGTCGCCGCGCCCATGCCGTCTTCGTAGCACCGAATCCAGCCAGGCGTAACAGACGCGTGAAAACCCAGGCTCTGCCCGTAAAGAAAGGGGGAAGGACCCTTTTCAAGACTCGCACGCGGTGCGAAAGTGACGTCGTGGTTCCGATTAACAACACGGAGGAGCAGGTCGATCACCTGTCATCCCCACCGACTGATTTCGCCGAGAACAGGCCTTTGGGTATCGGAGTCAGCTCGTGGATCCTGCTGGCTGCCGGCGTTGTTCCGATCTTGACGGCCATCGTGCTCATTCCCGGTCGCGGCCATCTCGACACCGCCGACGACGCGCTGTTTCTGGTGGTAGCCATCGTGGCCGTTGCCAGCACAGGTCGGCGGTTGGCCGCCGCCGTGGCCGCCTTGTGTTCTGCTCTCTCCTTCGACTTCTTCCTGACCCGGCCGTACGGATCGTTTCGGATCACCCGGCAGGCGGACCTCGTCACCGAAGGGTTGTTGCTGGTGGTGGGGCTGGCCGTCGGTGAGCTCGCCGCCCGTGGTCGCAACCACCGGGACGCGGCAATCGAAGGACGCTACGAGATGGAGCTGCTCCATTCGGTCACCAAGCTGGTGGCCTCGGGCGGAGAGCCCCGAGCGGTCATCGGTACGGCCTTGGGTGCGCTCCAGCACCTCCTCTTCTTGCGAGACTGCTACTTCACCCGGCGCGACCCCGGGCGGATTGCCGCCCGGGTGGCACCCAGCGGGCAACTCACCTTGGGCGGAGAGTCGTGGTCGACGGAGGACCTGGGCCTGCCCACCCGACGGATCGACCTTCCCGTGCGGGGCAACGGATGGCTGCTGGGCCACTTCCTTCTCACCCCGACCCCCGGCCGGTCGGTTTCTCAACAACGCCTGCAGGTCGCCGTGGCCATTGCCGACCAGGTGGGCGCCGCCTTGGCCAACGACGACCCGACGCCCGCGTCTCTGAACAGGGAAAGGACGGATCACCGCCATGACCCCCCATGACCAACTGCGAGGCAACCATGATTGACGTGCTCTACATCGCCGTGTTTGTCGCCTTCTTCGCGCTGATGGTCGCATTCGTCTACTGGTGCGATCGCATCATCGGCAAGAACGACGCCAGCAGTATCGACGATATTGACGATATCGGCGACGGATCGACCGCCGAACAACCCGGCTCTGCTTCCACTGTCAAGACACCACAGGAGGTCACCTCATGAAGAACTACGACAACCTGGTCGGACTGATCCTGTCCGTGCTGGTCACGGGCTATCTGATCTACGCCCTTATCGCCCCCGAGAAGCTCTAATGTCCCAGAACGTCATCGAGGTCATCGTCCTGATCGTGCTAGTGGTCATCTCCACCCCCCTGTTGGGGTCGTACATGGCCAAGGTGTTCCAGAACAAGAAGGCCCCGGGCGACCGGTTCTTCGCGCCGATCGAGCGGCTCGTCTACCGGATC
>JADGOF010000445.1 GCA_017883105.1 Acidimicrobiales bacterium | reverse complement strand
TGACCGAGATCAGGGCGTCAGGTCAGGGGACCAGAGGCGCCGAGCGTCGACGAACGGGGTGGTGCAGGGGGGCCCGTCGGCCACCAGGAGGTCGGGGGCTAGGGCGTCGTCGTCACCCAGACGCACGAGGGCAGACGACCGGGTGCCGTAGCCGTCAGTGTGCACGCACGGGGCCAGTGTGGCCGCCCTCCGCTCACGCCCGTCCGGAAACCGTGGCAGCCCGTCCTCCGGGTCGACGACAGTGTGGTCGCGCAACACTCCCGGGAGTGCCCGCCATAGCGGGGTGCCTGCGGCCTCGGCCTTGGATAGCGCCGACCGGACGTGGTCGACCTTCACCGACGGGGCCCCGAGTGAGGCGTTCTCGAGCACGTGGATCCCGGGGCCGAGGGGCTCCGGCTGGGTCGCCTCGTCCGGTTCGACAGCTAGGTGGTACAGGGACTGCCGATCCCCGACGAGCAGCCACGCCGGGTTGTAGGCCCCGGAGGCCGCCTCGGCGGCGAGCGCATCGGCTCCCTCCTCGGCGGTCCGGGCCCCGGTGGCGACCAACGGCAGCCTGCCCCGCGATCTCCTGCCCGGTTCAGGACCGTCGGCTACCGGGCGGTTGGTCAGTCCGCACACGACCCCGTGCTCGTTGACGGCCAACCAGGTCCCGCCGGCCCGTTCGTCGCGGCCGCCGAGGATCCGCGGTTCCGCGTCCCGCAGGACGGTGATCGCCGTTGACGGCCGGTCCAGCCACTCATCGCGGTTGGCGCCAACGACGAGCGGCCACCGGTCGGTGTGGTGCCAGGCGACCACGAGGAGGCACATGCCCCGAACGGTAGCGGGTAGTCGCACCCCCATCTCGAGTGCAGGCACTGACTGGACGAAGGCGCCCGTGGGGGCGTCAGGTCAGGAGCCTCGAATGGCGGTCCAAGGGCACACACCGAGCGCCTCGTCATCGTCGAGCACGAAGACCACTCCGTTGAGGTCGAGGAATACCACGGTAGCGACCAGGCGAGCCGCTCCTTGCCGTCGACGACGTCCTATGCGAGGTCGACCGTGTTTGTCCCGGTCAAGTCGACACTTACATCCGACGCGGTGGATGTATTGAGCCATGTATCGGTGGCATGGGGAGGCTGCTGAAGCTCGGAGGGCGCCCCCGAGGTGTCGTTCCGTGCCCGCCGCAACCGGAGCAAGCACGGAGGCCGCCTGCCCCGACTGCAAAGCACACAGAACCGCGCTCGGCAGCCGATGCTGTAGGTGGCGCCGACCGCACGCGAGTCGGCGATCAAGCACACCCGTCCGGACGCCGAACACCGGGACAGAACGACGACCGTTGCACTCCATGCCTCAGCGCAGAACGGCACCTCGGATGCGCTCGCGATGTGCAAGCAAGCTCGGCGTAGGCCGGCATGGGCCATGCCCCACCCTATTGATCTGGGGCACCCAAACCCAGGATTCGGTGACGGTTGTTTGCCTAACCGCCCGTGGTATTGCTGATTGCGACGGGGCAATGTCGCACAACGAACCGCTCAGCCGGCGGGTGCACGAGAGCAGGTCAATACCAGCTTTAGGTGGGAGCAGATCCGCCTATGCAATTCAGATCGCACCGTTGAGGGAAGATGTTCGCATGGAAGCCCAGCTCCAGCACGTCTCGATCCACGGTCACGACATGGCGTACCGGATGGAAGGCAGCGGGCCCGTCCTTCTGCTCCTCCACGGCATCGCCGGCAGCTCCCGGACATGGCGGGACGTGATCCCCCGGCTGACGGATCGCTTCACGGTACTCGCACCCGACCTCACTGGTCACGGTCAGTCCGACAAGCCCGTCGGGGACTACTCGCTGGGTGCCTTCGCGAGCGGGATCCGTGATCTGCTGGAGGTCCTCGGCATCGACCGGGCGACCGTCATCGGTCAGTCCTTCGGCGGTGGCGTCGCCATGCAGTTCGTCTACCAATACCCCGGGCACTGTGAGCGCCTCGTGCTGGTCGACAGTGGTGGTCTCGGACGGGAAGTCAACTGGATGCTCCGACTCATGGCGTTACCGGCGAGCGAGTACGTGATGCCGGTGCTCTTCCCATCGTTCGTCCGCGACTGGGGAGACAGCCTGTTCCGGGTGATCAATGAACGGGGAATCCAGCTGGGTCGCATCACCGAGATGTGGAGCGCCTACGCCTCGTTGGCCGAGTCGGACAACCGCCGCGCGTTCGCCCGCACCATCAAGTCCGTCATCGATCCCGGTGGTCAGACGGTGAGTGCGATGGACCGGCTCTACCTGGCATCTTCGATGCCGACCCTGATCATCTGGGGCGACCGGGATGACATCATCCCCGTGAGTCACGCGTACACCGCCCACCAGGCCATACCCGGGAGCCGGCTGGTGGTCATCGAAGGAGTGGGCCACTTCCCTCAGATCGAGGCGCCGGAGCAGTTCGTTGATGTGCTTGTCGACTTCATCGACACGACCGAACCCGCCCACCTCGGTGCTGAAGATCGCCAACAGATGCTCCGAGCACGCTCCGAGATACCCCAGCTATAGCCTCGACGAGTCGGTTGGATGCACCGGCACCGACGGCCGGGCTGGCGTCGGCGTCGACCGCTCTCCGATATCGAGGCGATGTATCGAAAATCCGCTCAGATCGTGCGTACAGAACTGCTGACCCCCGGCGGCACTGTTGCATTGAGCGTGACCTTTCCGGGACACGGTGGAGTTCATGCCCAGGGCCTTGGTGGACGAGGCTGTCGCGGTGAACCATCACGGCCTCATCCGACCCGTCCAGTCGCCCC
>JADGOF010000444.1 GCA_017883105.1 Acidimicrobiales bacterium | reverse complement strand
CAGCTGGTCGGTGGCCCCGCCCAGCGTCAACTCGTACTGCTTGGTCAGGAGGAAGTACCGGTGCAGGGGGTAGTCGCGGTCGACGCCCACGCCACCGTGGAGATGGACCGCGGCATGGACCACCCGTTGGCCCCCGTCGGCCGCCCAAAACTTGGCCACCGCCACTTCCTTGTCGGCCGGCAGGCCCTCAGAGAGCCGCCATGCCGCCTGCCACGCGGTGAGCCGGATGGCCTCGGTGTCGACATAGGCATCTGCAGCCCGCTGGCCCACGGCCTGAAAAGTGGCGATCGGCTTGCCGAACTGCTCGCGAGTCTTGGTGTACTCGGCCACCAGTGCCAGCGATGCGGCGGCCGCTCCGGCCTGGGCCAGGGAGATGGCGGTCGTCGTGCGCTGTACCAGCCACTCGATGATCGACGCGCCGGCCTCGGCCGACCCCAGCAACGCATCCGGACCGACCGTGGTACCGGCAAGAGTCAGGTCCGCCTCGGGCCGGCCGGTGTTAGCCACCTGGCGTTCCCGGCTCACGCCGGGTGCCGAGGTCTCGACGACGAACACGGCCACTCCGTCGGGCTCCACCCGAGCGGTCACCAGCACTGCGTCGGCGATCAGGCCCGCCGGGACACACGCCTTGGAACCGGTGAGCACCCAGCCATCGCCCGATGGTTCCGCCACCACCGACGGAACCAGAGGTGTTCCACCCAACTCCACCAAGGCCGTGGTCAGGATCGTGTCGCCGGCCACCACGTCGGGCAGCCACCGTTGGCGCTGTGCGTCGGTTCCGAACTCGGCGATGGCCGGTGCTGCGGCGGCCAGCGTCTCGATGACCGGCACGTAGGCCGCGGTGCGTCCGGCCACCTCAGCCATCAACCCCGTCTCGAGGAACCCGAGGCCGGCACCGCCGACGTCTTCGGGAAGGGAGATGCCGAGCAGGCCGGCACCGGCCAGCTCGGCCCACAGCTTGCGGTCGAACCGGTCACCATCGGCGTCCGATTCGAGCTCGCGCAGGCGTTCGTGGGTAGCCAGGTCGGTGAAGATCCGGTCGGCCAGTTCACGTACTGCCTCTTGTTCTTCGCTGAAGGAGAAGTCCATTGTTCTGTTTCCTCTTCTATCGCAATGACCGGGGCATCCCGAGGCCGAAGATGGCGATCAGGTCACGTTGGATTTCGTTGGTCCCGCCACCGAAGGTCAGGATGACCAGGCTGCGGGCGTACATCTCGAGTCGGCCCGACAGCACCGCCTCGGGGCTGTTCCGGCTGAGGTATCCGGCCTGGCCGACCACCTCCATCATCAACTTGAACGCCTCGAGGTAGAACTCGGTGCCGAACACCTTGATCGTGGAGGCATCGGCCACGTCCAGGTGGCCCTGGGTGGCCGTCCAGGCCACCTTCCAATTGATCAACTTGAGGAACTCGAGCCGGGCGTGGATGCGGGCCAAGTGAACCTGGACCCACTCCTGGTCGATGACCCGGCGCCCGTCAGCCAGCTTGGTGTTCTGGGCCCAGGCCCGCACGTCGGTCAGGGCCCGCTCGATGATTCCGGATGAGCACAGTGTGACCCGCTCGTGGTTGAGCTGGTTCGTGATGAGCGACCAGCCGTTGTTCTCCCCTCCCACCAGGTTGGCTGCAGGGACCCGGACGTCCTCGTAGAAGGTGTAATTGATGTTGTGGTTCCCCAGCAGGTGCATCGGCACCACCTTGATGCCCGGGGTGTCCATGGGCACGATGAACATGGAGATCCCCTTGTGCTTGGACACGCTGGGGTCGGTGCGGGTGGCCAACCAAATGTAGTCGGCGTCCCCGGCCAGGGAGGTGTAGATCTTCTGTCCGTTGATGACGTACTCGTCCCCGTCCCGAACGGCCCGGGTCTGCAGCGAGGCAAGGTCGGTTCCCGACTCCGGTTCGGTGTAGCCGATACAGAAATGGATATCGCCGGCCAGGATGCGAGGGAGGAAGTCCGCCTTCATCTCGGGGGTGCCGAACTGCATGATGGTTGGGCCGACGGTGTTGATGGTCAGCATGGGAACGGGGGCACCGGCCCGCATCGACTCGTCGAAGAAGATGAACTGCTCGATGGCCGACCGGCCCTGGCCGCCCCATTCCTTCGGCCATCCGATGCCCAGCCAGCCATCCTGGGCCATCTGCTTGACCACCCGCCGCATGTTGGGGCCGATCCCCTCACTGGCCGCCAGCTGGGCCTCGACCTCGGGGGTCAAGAGGTTGGCGTAGTACTCCCGGAGCTCGTTCCGGAGCGCCTGGTGTTCCTCGGTGTAGCCAATCTCCATTGGGTCCCTCCCCCATCGTGCCTGCGTGGTGATGCCGGGGCGTAGCCGGCCCCACCGTTGAACTGGTCCAACACGGAACCGTCGACGTGGTCCCTGACCACTTCCGACAACC
The DNA here is from genome assembly GCA_017883105.1 of Acidimicrobiales bacterium. Classification (GTDB taxonomy): domain Bacteria; phylum Actinomycetota; class Acidimicrobiia; order Acidimicrobiales; family RAAP-2; genus Bog-756. The sequence continues at coordinate 374 of JADGOF010000444.1, read as the reverse complement.
GATCCCCTGCCTGCGAGCCGGGTCGGCGACCAGAGTTGCCGCATGGTCGACCTCAGTGGATCCTTACTAGAACACGTTACATTCAGCCTGCACGAGGCGCCACCGGAGCGGGGCGGTGGCCGCCCCGGCGGACCATGTAGCCTGACCGCTGGCGTTCGGCCGTCGCGTCAGGCGGGGCGCCTGCAGGGTTACCATCCGGTAAGTTCGGCATGTCGCCCTTCGTCCGGTCGTGACCGGGCCCAACTGACCAGATGTTTCACGCAACCACGCGGCGCCGCCGCCGAACCTCGAGGAGTCCCACATGCCCGAAGCCGTCATCGTCGCCACCGGCCGGACCCCCATCGGTAGGGCCAACAAGGGCTCGTTGGTCGACT
>JADGOF010000443.1 GCA_017883105.1 Acidimicrobiales bacterium | reverse complement strand
CATGCTGTTCACTCTAACCCGGCGCACCTCGCTGGCACCCGGCGAGTGGGTGCTTGTGCTCGGAGCCGGGGGTGGGATCGGACTGGCGGCGGTCGACATTGCCACCGCACTGGGCGGACGGGTCATCGCCGCGGCATCGACCCCCGACAAGCTCGAGGCGGCGATGGCCATGGGTGCCGAGGCCACCATCGCCTACGAGGAGGAGGACCTGAAGGTGCGGGCCCGGGAGATATCCGGCGGTGGGGTCGACGTAGTGGTCGACTCGGTGGGTAGTCGACACAGCGAGCCGGCCTTGCGGGCGACCAGACATCTGGGCCGCTTTTGCGTGATCGGGTTCGCCTCCGGACCGATCGCCTCCGTTCCCCTCAACCTGGTGCTCCTCAACAACCGCACCGTGGTGGGCGTCGACTGGGGCGGATGGACCTTCAAGGACCCTTTCGGCAATCGCGAGGTCATCAGCGAGTTGATGGAGATGATCGCAGCCGGTCGTCTCCACCCGACGGCACCCGCCTCCTACCCGCTCGATGAGGCGGCTGCGGTGATGACCGGCTTGATCGATCGCTCCATCGGGGGCAAGGCGGTGCTGGTGCCGTAGGGCCCAGATCCAGCAGGGACCCGGGGTCAGCCGGCGACCTGGGTCGGCACCGGGAGTCCGGCCTTCTGGTACGCCTGGCGGATCTGGGTGGCGGCTTGGCCGACCAGGGCCGCCGGAGGGCTGTCGGCGAGGAACTGCCGGTACTGCTCAACGGCTCCGGCCGCGTTGCCGTCCTGCTGGATCAGGACCGTACCGAGGTAAAGGCGCACGGCATAGTCGTGGGGATTGAGCTTCACCGCCCGATCCAGCTTGGCCCGGGCATCGCCGATCAGGGAAGTGGTGTTCCCCTGCCGGCTGGTCTGGTACTCCAGCCATCCGAGTTGGGCCAAGGCCACTTCGTTGTCAGGATGCTTGTCGAGCACCGACTGGTACAGCGTAGCGGCCTGACCGGCGTCCCCCTGGTTCTCCGAGGAGGCCGCCTCGGCCAGCGTCTCCTCGATCTGCTGCTGCGGGGTCTGGGCGAAGCTTCCGGTGACGGACTGCCCGGGCTGCCGGCTCGACGCGAACAGGAACACCATCATGACGAGGGCAGCGCCAAAGGCGGCGACCGCTCCCCCGAGGAACCACCAACTCCGCCGGCTCCGGCCCTTCCGCTCGGCCGTCGGAACGTCGACCGGGGTCTCCTTCCGATCCTCGGTGGCGATCGAGGTCGTTGCCGACGAGCGCACACGGCCGGGCCCCGGCTCCTCTGTATCCGGTTCCAACGCAGTCAGGCGCACCATGTCCCGGTGCCGCAGGGCCAGGTAGTCCATGTCGGAGAGATCGCCGGCGAGATACTCGGCGTCGGCGTCGGCCAGGCTCCGGGTGAGGAAGCGCCTACGCTCCTCGGCCACGTCCGGAGTGAGCAGCCGCGCACCGCCACCGTCGCCGGGAACCCCGACGGCCGCACCTCGGCGCCGGATGAGGACGGTCACCAGCATCGCCACCGCGGCCAGGCCGCCGGCCAATGGAAGCAACCAGACCATCAACGACCAGCCGCTGGCCGGGGGGTCGAGCACGATAGACGATCCGTACCGGTCCATTAGATAGGCCTTGATCTGCTGGTCGGTTCTCCCTTGGGAGATCAGTTGGACGACAGCGTCCCGCACGGCGATGGCGGTCGGGGCACTCGACTGGGCCACCGAGAGGTCCTCGCAACTCGGACAGCGCACCACGGTGTCGATGGCATAGGCGCGTTGGGTCACGGTCGGGGGTGCCGACGACAGAACCCCGCTGCCAATGATGAGAGCCACTGCCAGTACCACCCCGAAGAGCGTCCACAGTGGAAAGCGCCGCATGGTCATGCGTGGGTCGCCTTCGCTTCGGCGATGATCTTGTCAAGGTCGGCAGCCGTCACCGGGGCGATGAGGTAGTCCACCACCCGGCCGTCGGGAGCGATCACGAACGTCGAGGGAGGCTCCCTCACCCCGAAGCTCAGCGCCACCTTCCCTCCGTTGTCGGCCAGCGTCGGCCAGGTGACGCCGAGTTGGGCCTGGTAGGCCCGAGCGGTGCCCACCGAGTCCTCGAAAACGACGCTGAGCATGGTGGCGTCGGCGGCCTGTCCGTGCTGGAACTGGAACTTCACCAGCTCGGGACCTTCCTCCTGGCAGGGCGTACACCAACTGGCGAAGAAGTTGACCACCACGTACCTCCCCGGGGTACTGGGCAGCGAGTACCGGGTGCCGTCAAGGGTCTCACCACCGATGGGCGGTGCCTGCTCGCCCACGATCGGGCTCTTGACCTCGATCGCGGTGGCCGGTGGCCGCGTGGCCAACACCGCGATGAGCCCGGCGGCGATCACCAGCACGCCGACGGCCACCCAGCGCGCCGTGTGCCTGGTTGGTGGGGCACCCTGGGCGACCTGCCCGGTGGTCACGAGGGATCACCCGCACCCACGGGGAGCGGGTCGGCCTCCGCCTCCGGGCGGACCTGTGTCCCGTCGACCGATCCGTCCTCTACGGCCCGGGCGGGCGGGACCACGTCGACCACCGGGGTGGAGGCCGGGTCGGTGGGACGCCGTCGTCGCCCCGGGATGGCCGACAGAACCGAGCCGAATCCGACCAGTCCGGCTCCGATCCACAGCCACATCACCAACGGCTGCTCGACCGCGCCGAAGGTCCAGACGGTCCCCTTGTTGGGGATGGAGGCGATGGTCAGGTAGAGATCGTCCTTCCAGCTGGAGTCGATGGCCGGCGT
>JADGOF010000442.1 GCA_017883105.1 Acidimicrobiales bacterium | reverse complement strand
TCTCCGCCTCCGAACGCCTGCCGCACCGTGTAGAGATCGAGCAGGGCCTGGGTCGGGTGTTGGTGCCAGCCGTCGCCGGCATTGATCACCGAGCAGTGGTTGACCCATCCGGCCACCCGGGCCGGCACCCCAGACGAGGCATGGCGGATGATCACTGAGTCGATCCCGATGGCCTCGATGGTCTCCACCGTGTCGCGCAGGGACTCGCCCTTCTTCAGTGAGGAGGAGCCGGCGGCAAACGAGAGGACATCGGCGGACATCCGCTTGGCCGCCGTCTCAAACGACATGCGGGTCCGCGTGGAGTCCTCGAAGAACAAGGTGGCCACCGTTCGCCCGCGCAGGGTGGGAACCTTCGGATTGGCCCGTCGGCCGACCTCGGCGAAGGAGTCGGCCACTTCCAGCACCTCGACGATGTCGTCGGTGGCCAGATCATCCATGCTGAGCAGGTGCTGGGGGAAAGGACTCACCGACCGACCAGCGCCCCGAGCGCCACCCCGTCGTCGGAGACGTCCACCATCTCATCGCGACGCGTTGGCAGGTTCTTTCCCACGTAGTCGGGCCGGATGGGCAGTTCGCGGTGGCCCCGGTCGACCATCACCGCCAACTCGACCACCTGGGCCCGCCCGTACTCACTGAGGGCGTTGAGGGCGGCCCGGATGGTCCGGCCGGTGAACAGCACGTCGTCCACCAGTACCACGGTGCACCTGGTGAGGTCGAAGCTGATGTCAGTGGCAGCTTCGGGGAGCACCGGGCGGAGGCCGATGTCGTCCCGGTAGAAGGCCACATCCAATGTACCCACGGGGATGGTGGCACCCTCCACCTCGGCCAGGGCCTCGGCCAGTCGCTCGGCGATGGCCACACCGCCGGTCTGCAGACCGATGAGCACCACGTCCTGCAGTCCGCGGTTGCGCTCGGCGATCTCGTGCGCCATCCGGGTGATGGCCCGACGCACATCCTCGCCCGACATCACCTGGGCACGGGGAACGAAGACAGCACCCCGCGGACGGGAATGACTGCGTTCACGTTCGGCCACCTGATCCTCCTGTCCGTACGGGCCTCACGGGACCCGCTTCACGGTCAGGACACGACTATACCCGTTCCGCCAACCACGCCGGCCAGAGGTGCGGCGCCCCGGTCAGCCGCGGATCTGGCTGGCCAGCGTGGCCAGTATCCCGTTCACGAACCGGCCGGAGTCGTCGGTCGAATAGGCCGTGGCCAGCTCGACTGCTTCGTTGAGGATGACCGCGGTGGGGGTATCGACCTCTTCCAGCAGCTCGGCCACAGCCAGGCGGAGCACATTCCGGTCCACCACCGCCATGCGGCCGAGGTCCCATCCGATGGCCGCGCTGTCGATCAGGGAGTCGATCTCCTCGCCCCGGCCTTCCACCGTGCCTACCAGGGTTGCGGTGAACGGATCGGGCGCCACGGCGAGGGCCTCCACCACCTCCGCGGGTCGAGCGCCCTTGAGCTCCGCCTCGTAGAGGAGGGTGAGGGCCCGTTCGCGGGCCTGATGTCGGGGTGCGGGATCCATAGCTACGACGTTCGACAGGCGAGCCGGTGAAGGGCTCCGTTCCTCTCCGCCCTCGACCCGCATCCGGCCACCGGCCGATCGGGTCGGTCGCCGTACAGTTCGGCGACCGGGGCGTCAGGCCCGGGTCAGGTACTCCCCCGTCCGGGTGTCCACCTTGATCTTCTCGCCCGGATTCACGAACAGCGGGACCTGCAGGACCAGACCAGTCTCGAGCGTGGCCGGCTTGCGCGCCCCCGATACCCGGTCGCCCTGCAGACCGGGTTCGGTGTCGGCCACCGTGAGCTCGACCGCGGCGGGCAGATCGACGCCGATGATCTCGGTTCCGTAGAACTGCAGGACGGCGTCGTCGCCTTCCTTCAGGTAGTTGGCCGCATCGCCCAACAGCGCGGTGTCCACCTGCAGCTGCTCGTAGGACGTGGTGTCCATGAAGACGTACTCGGCGCCGTCCCGGTAGAGGAACTGCATCTCCCGCTTGTCGATGATGGCCTGTTCGAGTTTCTCGTCGGCCCGGTAGGTGCGCTCGATGACCGCGCCGTTGCGCTGGTTCTTGAGCTTGGTGCGGACGAACGCCCCGCCCTTGCCCGGCTTGACGTGCTGGAACTCGACCACGTTGAACAGGCCTTCGGGCAGGTTGAGGGTCATACCATTGCGCAGATCGTTGGTGGAGACGGCCATCAGACAGCAACTTCCTTCGGGAACTGAGTCAGTGCACGGCTGCCGTGTTCGGTCACCACCAGGGTGTCCTCGATGCGGACCCCACCCGTTTCCGGCAGGTACACGCCGGGTTCCACGGTGACCACGGTGCCGAGCACGAGGATAGCAGTCGAGCCTGGTCCGACCGACGGCCCCTCGTGGATGTCGAGCCCCACCCCATGGCCCGTGCCGTGCTCGAATCGCTCGGCCCAGCCCGACGTGGCGATGACCTCCCGGCACACTTCGTCGACCCGGCCGGCCACCACCCCGGGAGCCACCACCTCCACGCCGGCCCGTTGGGCGGCCACCACCACATCGAAGACGGTGGCCAGCTCGCCGGTCGGCGCACTGCCGATGCAGAAGGTTCGGGTCATGTCCGACCGGTACCCGTCGAAGACCGCTCCGAAGTCGACCACCACCGGATCGCCCCGACGGATCAGCCGCTGGCCGGGCCGGGCGTGCGGCTTGGCCGAGTTCTCCCCCGAGGCCACGATGGTCTCGAAGGCGCTCTCCTCCGCTCCCCGTTCGCGCATGGCATGGTCGAGGGCG
>JADGOF010000441.1 GCA_017883105.1 Acidimicrobiales bacterium | reverse complement strand
CGGGAGCACCGGAGGATGAGCTCGAACGCCGTCAGATGCGGGCCACCTACCACGGGGCGCAGAAGGAGGTCGACAGCCAACTGGCCCGGCTGTTCGCCCATCTCGACTCGTCGGGGCTGTCCGAGTCCACCCTGGTGGTACCGACCAGTGACCACGGCGAGATGGGCGGCGACCACTGGCTCCTCGAGAAGCTGGGCTACTGGGACGAGTCGTTCCATGTCCCATTGATCATCCGCGATCCCGATCCCACCGCCGGCGGTGGGATCGGTCGGGTGGTCCATGCGTTCACCGAGTCGGTGGACGTCCTGCCCACCATCTGCCGGTGGCTGGCCATCGACGTGCCGCTGCAGGCCGACGGCTACGCCCTGCAACCCTTCCTGGCGGGCGGTGACAGCGGGACGGCAGCTGAGGGCTCCTGATCACTGGCGGAGCGAGGCCCACTGGAGCTGGAACTTCTCCAATCCAGCCACCGGTTGGCTGAGCAATTCCTTGGGGTGCCCATGGCCCACTGCTCGCTCGATGTGGTCCGTGGAGCCGACATCAAGTACGTGCAGTTCGCCGCCGACTCGAAGGTCCTGCCCCCGTTGCTGTTCGATCTGGCCGCCGACCCCTGGCAGTTGCACGACCTGGTGGGAAGCGGTGAGGCAGGCGACACGGCATGGAAGGCCGCCCAGCGGTTGCTGCGGTGGCGCATGCGCAACGACGATCGGACCCACACCGGCACCATGCTCACCGCTTCCGACGGATTGGTGGAGGCGCAGGACGAGTGGCGATGACCCGTCTGCTTTGGGTGGGTTAGGGAAGCAACAGGGCGGGAAAGCCGGCCACGGACCTGATGATGTGGGTGTGGGGGGCACCCTCGAGCTCCTCCCGGGAGTGGGCTCCGCTCAGCACGCCGACCACCACCGAGGCTCCCGATCGGGTGCCCGCCAGCAGGTCACTCGACGTGTCTCCGACCACGGCCACCTCGGCCACGTCATCGATATGGAGCCGCAACACCGCGGTCAGGATCATGTCCGGCCAGGGGCGTCCCCTACCGGCATCGGCCGGCGAGAGGGCGAGATCGACCAGCCCCTCCCACCCCAGGGACGCGATGATCCGATCACGGGTGGCAGGTGAGAATCCAGTGGTCAGGCAGAGTTTCATCCCGGCGTCCCGGAGCGTGGCAAAGGTGGATTCGGCACCGGGCAGGGCCGAGACCTCCCCGCCCTGCACCGCCTGGTCGAATGCCGCTTCGAAGGCCACGTTGGCCTGCTCGGCGAGATGACGGTCACCGCCGAGGAGCTCGGTGAAGACAGTGATCTTGGACTGGCCCATCGTGCGGCGGATGTAGGCCTCGGGGTCGTCCATCAGGTTGCCGGCGGTGAGCCCCACCGCGTCCAGGGAGCGTTGGAACGCCTCCTCGACGGCACGATCGTCGGCCACGGTGGTGCCGGCCATGTCCAGTGCCACCAGTCGGATCGGATTCATGTGGTCACGGCCTCCCAGGTCTCTTCGGCAATGGCCGGTGCAAAGGTCATCCCGCGTCCGGCCGGTCCGGTGACCAGCCAGACGTCGGGATCGATGCGTTGGGAAAAGTAGAGGCGGTTGTCGGTCGCTACGGCGTACACCCCAGCCCAACGGCGGACGACCGGGGGCAGAGGCCAGCCCAGAATGCGTTCGGCCCGGGCGCGCAAGTGGTCACAGAGGTTTTCGTCGACGGCGAAGTCGAAAGGCTCGTCGTAGACGTGGGTGTCGCCGATGGTCAAGCCGCTGTTCGCACGTTGCACGAGCAGGAGTTGCATGCCCCATTCGGTGGTTTCGGGGCGTGCCATGGCCATCCCGACCCTACCGGGGAGATCGAAGGCGGGTAGTAGTGCATGGAATCCCCGTCGGCGATGGCGGTGGTCAGATGCTCGGAGGTGGGATCGGTCTGCATCATCTGGAGGCGGCAACGCCGTAGTGGCGCTTCCGCCAACGTGGCTCCGATTCGGCCCCCAAGTCCCGACAGCCGATCGCCGATGCACAGGAGCACCAGTGAGCCCTGATGGCGGCCACAGAGATGATCGACGACGACCGAACCGGCACTTCCGCCCGGGCTGGGGACGACATCGACAACCTGGTGTGCGGGGAGCCACTGGTAGCGACCGGTGGCCTCGAGGGTGTGACGGATGGCGGCGAGGACGGATCCGGGCTCGACCACCGCGTCGCTCCGACACAGGAGGCCACCGACCGTCTCGCCCCGGACGGCCGGGTTGATCGACCGGACGCCGGCGGCATCGAGCAGTTCGAAGCTGCGGGAATCGGCGTCGGTGCGGGATGCCGCTTCGTTCATGAGCGCCAACTCGGCAGCATCGGTGGCCACGGTCAGCGATCCGTCGGGTCGGAAACCCACACGAGGGGAGTCACGGGCGATCTCTTCCCAACGCTGCCGGGCCCGGAGGGCGAGATCCAGCTCGGGTCCGGCGGCGCGCCCGCTCACCCAGACCAGACCGAAATTGCGCACGGACGCCCGTCGGGGCCCGACGTCGGCCTCAAGGTGGACGACCTCCCAGCCTCGGCGGCAGGCCTCGAGGGCGTGCATGGTGCCGATGACCCCGCCACCGACGATCACCGCCCGTTCCGTGCCCATTGGGCGTCGATCGTAGTGAGGGTTGCCCCGAGGCCGAGGATGGAGGCAGTGGACCGTGGAGCGAGGCCGAGCGAGAGGGCGTCTCCGGGCGGTCCCGGGTCGGCTAAATTGACGGTTCGCCCATTCGGGGGTGGCGCAACTGGCAGCGCGCATGATTCTGATTCATGAGG
>JADGOF010000440.1 GCA_017883105.1 Acidimicrobiales bacterium | reverse complement strand
CGCCGGGCGCGGCACGGCGTGGAAGGAGGTGCTGGCCGGCACCTACGACCGCAACGGCGAGCTCCCCATCAATCCCGACGGTGGCCTCAAGAGCTTCGGGCACCCGGTCGGTGCATCCGGCCTGCGGATGTTCTTCGAGACCTGGCTGCAACTGCGCCGGGAGGCTCCGCCCGAACGGCAGATCGCCACCGACCGGACGCTCGCCCTGACCCACAACCTGGGTGGTTACCCGGGCGAGATGGTGTCCTTCGTGTCAGTGGTGGGAACCGAGCTGGGCTGAGCCCGGAGCGGCCGCCTCGCGCTCGTCGAGCAGGGCCCACCAGGCGTCAGCCCCTCGGCGTGCGGCGGCACCCACCACCGCCGGATCGGCTCCGAGCTCGGCCAGGGCGTCGATGGTCCAGTCCCCGTGGTCTTCATCCATCTCGGCATGGACATCCCAGAAGGCAGTGCCGGCGGCGTCCATGCCGTACCAGCGGCGCAGACCGTCCGCCTTGGACCGCGCGATGGCCGAGGCCTGGGTCTCGTAGGCAGCCAGACCGGCGAGGGCGGCCACCGGACCGTCATCGACCAGCCCGAGGTAGGTGGCCACCAGTGCCTCGGCTGCCGGTCCGGGGGATGCAGCGGTGGCCCGCTCGGACAGGGAGTCGGCGAAACGGTCGAAGAGGTCGAGGTGGGGCTCGGGCCGACCCAGCTCATCGGCCAGGTTGCGCTCCACCAGGTCGGCCGCATCGTCCCTGCCCTCGGCCCGCAGGCCATCGACCACGGCGGACAACACGACCGGCAACGCCGCCTCGAATGCCCGGTAGTGGACGGCGTACTCGGCCAGCTCGCCCTGGGTCAGCTCGCCGGCTTCCCACCGCCGGTAGAACGGATGGGAGAGGAGGGCCCGGTGCTCGACCGATTGGGCCACCGTTGCCGCCAGGACTGCCTGGGGAGCGTCGGTTTCGGGCAAGATGGAAGCGATGTGATCGGAGGTCATACCGCATCCTATCCAGGAGTGCGCTCAGCGGCTCAGCGAGCGACGACCGCCTGATTGGAGGGGTGTGCGTACCGTCCGCTCATGTACGGCGAACCGGTGACGCGACCTGTACCGAGCCCGCCCTGCACGTCGGGTCGCAGGTAGTGGAGCTTGTGCTCGCGCTCTTCGGCCATCCGTCGCAGGTGCACCAGCAGACCCACATAGGCCACCAGCGCGGCGCCGGACAACGCGCACAGAGCCCACATCATCGATGCCCCGGTGATGCACCCGATCAACAAGCTCCCCATGAAGACGGCGGCCAGCACGCCGAGGGTGTCCCGGCGGCGGCGACGGGCCAGGTGGCGACTGAAGGAGTCATGGGCCCTGGAATGTGCGTCGTGGGCACGCTCCGAAATCCCGGGTGCCCATTCCTCATCGGACCGCGCAGGTTCGAACCCGGCGGCGGACATGTGGTCCTCTCGAAGGTCCTGTCGTGGCGGGGCATCGGGCGGGTCCGCCCCCAGGAAGGCGAGTGCCGGGCGTGGGAGCTCTTTCGCCCCCACCACGGTCAACACCGGCGCGGCGCTGAGTTCGGGAAAGCCGGGCCCACCACGGGTGTCACCGTTTCCGCCGATGGCGTGCAATCGGTAGGCGGGGGTCACGATCGGCGTCGGTCCCGAATGCTCGAGCACGCGGAGTTGGCGGTGGAAGTGCGAGATGGAGTTGATACCACCTCCCTGCGAACGCCGTTTGAGAAGGTTTGGACCCAAGATGACAATCCACGCCACCACGATGACGACCACAAGGATCACCGGCATCAGCTCCTCGACCTACCTTCCTTGTAGAAAAACCCTAACGATGGGCAATTCGACAGTGGTGGATGGTCGGGGAATGACAGTGCCGACATCGACCACGTGCGTGGTCACGACTGCCCTCCCCGGCTGGGTTGGACCGTTTGTACACCGTCATCGGCGAATGTTCAACTGCTCCCCGTCGGCCCAGGTGACACAGGTCGGCCGACGGTAGGGTCTGCCGTGTGGCGGCGTTCTGGATCCTCGTGGTGGTGGCCGGGGTAGCCGCAGCGGTGGACTGGGTGGCGGTGGCCACCACCGATACCCGCATTGAGTACGCGGCCAAACCGGCTGTACTGGCTGCCCTCACCGCGGCTGCCGCGGCCATCCCCGCCGACCAGATCGACCTGAACGACCGCCGGTGGTGGTTCGTGGCCGCCTTGGTCTGCTGCCTTGCGGGCGACGTCTTGTTGATGCTCCCCCAGGACCTGTTCATTCCCGGACTGGCCGCTTTCCTGGTCGGCCACGTGCTCTTTATCGTGGGCCTGACACAGCCCCCGTCACCCCCGGGCGTTGCGCCGTTCTCCTTTTCCGTCACCGGCCTTGTGGTGGCCTCGTTGGTGGTGGTCGCCGTCGAGGCCTTCCCCGGTACGGTGCTGGTCCGAGCGCTGGTCCGCAACGGGCAGCGCGCCCTCATCCCCCCGGTCTGCCTCTACGTGGTGGGCATCGTGACCATGGTCGTGCTGGCCACCAATGTCGGGAGCACCATCGCCGCGCTCGGAGCAGCCTTCTTCCTGCTGTCCGACACGTTGTCGGCCGTCGGCCGATTTGTCCGGCCCATTCCCCAGGGGTCACTTGGCGTCCACGTCACTTACCACCTGGCCCAGGTGTTGTTGGTGCTCTCCCTGGTGCGATGACCGAGGCGGATGGTCTCAGCCTGGATCCACCGACCGACGACCTGGCAGCGCAGCGAATCGGGTGATCGGCATGGTGAAGGGTCAACCGGCTTCGGGCTGAGTTCTTCAGCGGCTGC
>JADGOF010000439.1 GCA_017883105.1 Acidimicrobiales bacterium | reverse complement strand
GGTGGTTCTGGCGGGCGCGGCCGACCCGGCCCCGTTCAAGTACCTGGCCCCCTACGCGGGCTGCGCCATGGGTCAGCACTGGATGGACAACGGCGAGCATGCCCTCATCGTCTACGACGACCTCTCCAAGCAGGCCGAGGCCTACCGACAAATGTCGCTCCTGCTCCGCCGCCCGCCGGGCCGCGAGGCGTACCCGGGCGACGTGTTCTACCTGCACAGCCGCCTACTCGAGCGGGCCGCCAAGCTCTCCGACGAGGCCGGGGGCGGGTCGTTGACCGCGCTGCCCATCATCGAGACCAAGGCTGGCGACGTGTCCGCCTACATCCCGACCAACGTGATCTCGATCACCGACGGCCAGGTCTTCCTCGAGAGTGAGTTGTTCTACGCTGGCGTGCGCCCCGCCATCAACGTCGGCATCTCTGTCAGCCGGGTGGGGAGTGCCGCCCAGATCAAGGCCATGAAGGCGGTCGCCGGCACCTTGAAGCTCGACCTCGCCCAGTTCCGCGAGCTCGAGGCCTTCGCCACCTTCGGCTCCGAGCTGGACAAGGTCTCCCAGGCCCAGCTGGACCGCGGCTACCGACTCACCGAGCTGCTGAAACAGGGCCTCAACGCCCCGGTGCCGGTCGAGGAGCAGGTGCTGGTGATCTTCGCCGGCGCCGAGGGCTACGTGGACACCGTCCCGGTGTCCGAGGTCCAGCGGTACGAGGTCGAGGTGCGCGCCTACTTCCGGGCCAACCACGCCGACCTGCTCGACGGGATCCGCACCTCGGGGAAGCTACCCGAGGGCGACGCCCTGGCCGACGCGCTGCGGCACTTCACTGACGGGTTCGACACCGGGAAGGTCGACTGATCGATGGCCGGTGGTCAAGAGCGCATCCTCCGTCGACGGATCAAGAGCATCAAGTCGACCCAGAAGATCACCAAGGCGATGGAGCTGATCGCCGCGTCGCAGATCGTGCGCGCCCAGGGCCGCATCGCCGCGGCCAAGCCGTATCAAGAGGGCATGGCCCGCATCATCCTGGAGACGGCCCTGGGTGACCCGAACGCGGCCGGCCGCCTGCTCGGCACGCCTGAGGACGTGACGAGAGTGGCCGTCCTCAGCGTGGTCGCCGACCGCGGCCTGTGCGGCGGCTACAACACGTCGGTCTTCCGGGCCACCGAGCGGCTGCTGTCCGCCCATGGGGCTGCGGGAATCGAGTCCCGGCTGTTTACCGTGGGCAAGAAGGCCCCGGGCTACTTTCGCTTCCGCGGCCAGACCGTCGAGCAGTCGTTCCTCGGCATGAGCGAGCGCCCCAGCTTCGCCGACGCTCGGGAGGTGGCCGCCGCCGTCGTGAACCCCTTCGTCAGCGGCGAGGTCGACCAGGTGATGATCGTCTCCACCCGATTTCTGTCAGCCGGTACCCAGCGGGTCGAGGTCCGCCAACTCCTGCCGCTTGTCGATCCCCGCGCGCCCGAGGAGCAGATCTCCCACGAGGACGACCCGGGAAGCTGGTCGGTGGCCCCCGAGCCCGTCGAGGTGAAGCAGGGGTACACCGAGTTCGAGCCGGACGCCGCCATCCTGTTGGAGGACCTCGCCCCCCGTGCCGCCGAGACCGAGATCTTCACCGCCCTCCTCGAGGCCTCGGCTTCCGAGCTGACCGCCCGCCAGCGGGCCATGGCCGCCGCCACCGAAAATGCGGGTGAGCTCATCAAGAAGTACTCGCGGATCATGAACCGGGCCCGCCAGGACACCATCACCACCGAGATCATGGAGATCGTCGGCGGCGCCGAGGCGCTGCGGGTCGGGGCCGGGGGTGACGAGGGCGGCCTCGTCATCGAGACGAGGGTCTGACCCGTGCCCGTAATCTCCGATTGTTCCTCCATTCGACGCACACACTTCGTACCTGACGACTTCAAGGGAGCCCGACGCTCATGACCACCACCGCACCCCAGCCCACCGAAACCAAGACGCTGGCCTCTGGCCGCGTGGTGGCCATCGCCGGGCCCGTCATCGACGTGGAGTTCCCGCCCCACGCCCTGCCCGAGATCAATGGCGCCGTCGAGGTCGACATCGAACTCGAAGGCAAGAAGCAGGTGATCACTGCCGAGGTCGCCCAGCAGATCGGCGACGGCCGGGTCCGCTGCATCTGCCTGAAGGCCACCGACGGCCTCACCCGCGGCGCCGAGGTGCGCAACCTCGGCCGCGGGCTCCAGGTGCCTGTGGGCGATGCCGTACTCGGCCACGTGTTCAACGTGCTGGGCGAGCCGCTCGACACCGACTCGATCGGGGAGGTGGAGGACCACTGGGAGATCCACCGGCCCGCCCCGGACTTCGACACCCTGGAGCCCCGGGCCCTCATGTTCGAGACGGGCATCAAGGTCATCGATCTCCTCGAGCCCTACGTGCAGGGCGGCAAGATCGGCCTGTTCGGGGGCGCCGGCGTGGGCAAGACCGTACTCATCCAGGAGATGATCAACCGGGTGGCCCTCGAACACGGCGGCGTGTCGGTCTTCGCCGGCGTGGGGGAGCGCACCCGTGAGGGAACCGACCTGTGGATCGAGATGCAGGAGTCGGGCGTCATCGAGAAGGCCGCCCTGGTCTACGGCCAGATGGACGAGCCCCCAGGCGTCCGCCTCCGGGTGGCCCTGGCCGCCCTGACCATGGCCGAGTACTTCCGGGACGTGAAGAACCAGGACGTGCTGTTGTTCGTGGACAACATCTTCCGGTTCGTCCAGGCCGGCTCCGAGGTGTCCACCCTGCTCGGCCGGATGCCCTCGGCCGTGGGCTACCAGCCCACCCTGG
>JADGOF010000438.1 GCA_017883105.1 Acidimicrobiales bacterium | reverse complement strand
CTCGACCTGGCCGGCTCGATCACCGTCACCGCCGGCCTGCTGGCCCTGGTCTACGCCATCGTGCACACCGACCAGGTGTCGTGGACCTCGGAGTCGACCCTGGTGGTCCTGGCCATCGCCGTCGTGCTGCTCGCCTCCTTCGTCCTCATCGAGGCCACGCTGGCCTCCCACCCACTGGTGCCGCTCCGCCTGTTCAGGTCCCGGGCGGTGACCGGTGCCACCCTGGTGATGTTCAGCTTCGGGGTGGCCATGTTCGCCATGTGGTTCTTCCTCTCCCTCTACTTGCAGCAGGTGCTGGGCTACGACCCGGTGGTCACCGGGCTCTCCTTCCTGCCCCAGACCGCGGCCATCGCCTTGGGCGCCACCATCAGCGGGCGACTGGCCCCGAGGATCGGGCCCCGCAACATGGTGGTCATCGGCGCACTGATCGGCTCCTTCGGTCTCTACTGGCTGTCGTTGATCGAGGTCGGGGACACCTACTGGTCGGGGGCGTGCGGCGGCGGGATCATGGCTACCTTCGGCATGGGACTGGCCTTCACCCCGATCGCCCTGTCCGCCACCGGTGGGGTGAGGCGGGACGAGGCTGGCCTCGCGTCGGGGTTGGTCAACAGCAGCCGCCAGATCGGCGCTTCGCTCGGCCTGGCCGTCCTGTCCACGGTGGCAGCCAGTCACATCACCACACTCCTGCGGGGCCAGACGATCACCCCCGAACTGCTCCGTATGGCCAGCACCGCCGGCTACGCCCGCGGCTTCTTCATCGCCTCCATCGTCGCCCTGGGCGGCGGGGCGTTGGCGTTCGTCATCCCCAGGCAGGTCAGTGCGAACTCGCCGGCCACCGCGTTGGCCGAGGCGTCAGCCGGTGCCCAGACCCCGGCCGCTCCGGTCTCCCCGGCCGTCGAACTCTGAGTCCACGGTGCCCGCGGCGGACTACCCGGGCCGAGGTCGGGCGGGCTCCGCCGGGAGGACGACCGCGCCGAACGGGTCGCTGGCGGTGCCTGCATCGGGCCCCTGGGCGCGCACCCGCCGGAACGACCGCGGCCACAGGTGTCGGGTGAGCACCACGTTGCATTCGGCGGCGAACACGGTGAGCATGGCCCCGAGGGCGATCCACCAGATCAGCCCCAAGATGGTGGCGAAGGTGCCGTAGAGGTTGGACAGGTGCCGTAGTTGGTGGCTGACCAGTTGGGCGCCGGCAAACTGCAGCAGTGTCCACCCGACGCCCCCGAGGACGGCCCCCGGCCACCCCTCCCGGCCACCCCGCGGGATGCGGACCAGTACGGCGAACGCACCCCAGTACATGAGCACGTTCACCACCAGGGAGAGAGCGAGGCCGATCCAGGTGGAGAAGCTCCCGAACTGACCGAAGGCTCCCAGGCCGGCCAGGGCGCCGCCGGCGATGAACCCGATGCCCAGGATGCCCAGGAAGCCGGCCGCCCGGGGGATCCAGTGCCAGAAGTCGGGCAGTTCGTCGCGGTCGATGCCCCACACCACGGCCATCATCACCTGGCTGTTGCGGCTGAGTCGCATGCTCCCGTACAGGAGCCACAACAGGCCGATGGCCAGGGCCAGGGAGTTGTTGGTGGACAACTCGTGCACGTTCTTCTTGAGGTCGGGGCCGAGCACGGGGAACTGACGCAGGGCGGAGTTGATGACGTCGTTCTGGAGCGACTCGTGGCCGTTGAGGAAGATCCCCACCACGGTGAGCATCACCAGCAGCATGGGGAACACCGCCAGAAACGCCGAGTGGGAGATCTGGCCGGCCAGTCGGCCCGCCTGGTCGTCGGAGCACTTGCGAAAGACCGCGCTCGGCACCGCACTGGTCCGATGGCGTTGCTGGAGGGCATCGATCCGATCGATGCCCTCAATCACCCGGTCCCACAGACTCGTCCAGTAGCCGATGAGCGGGAACCGCGTCCCACCCGGGCGGTCAGCCACCGATGAGTCCCTCACGCCCGTGGCGCCGGAACTCCGCCCGGAGTGCGTCTCGACGGGTGTCGCCCAAGAGGACATAGCCGAAGGTGGGCCTGTCCCGGCAGAACAGGGGGTCGCTCCCCTGCCACCATCCCTGGCTCCGGAGCGGGTCCTTGGTCACCTTGCCGCTGGCCGTCTGGGGCAGGCCCCCGGTGACCCGCACAAAGGTCGGAGGCCATTTGGTCCCGAGATCGGACTGGCCGGCAAGAAAGGTCCCGAACCCGTCGGGGTCGAACGCCCGACCCGGAAGCATCTCCAAGGCCGCCATCACCTGGTCGCCCGAACGGGGATCGGGTACGGCGTAGACGGCCACCGCGGCCGCATCGGCGAAGCGGACCAGGACCCGTTCGATGGGGCCGGCGGTCAGGTTCTCCGAGTCCACCCGCATCCAATCGCCCCGGCGGCCGGCGAAGTAGAAGAAGCCGGCCTCGTCGCGGTAGGCGAGGTCCCCGGTCCAGTACCAACCGTGCCGCATCCGCTCCGCGGTGGACCCGGCGTCGGCGTAGTACCCCTCGAATCGACCGATGCCCGAGCGGTTGACGATCTCTCCCACCGCCACGTCCCCGTTGACCAAGGCGCCGCTCGGGTCGAAGATCGCCGGTGGGCACTCCGCCCTCGTGTCGGGGTCCACCACCGCGATCTCATCGGTGGGCCGGCCGAGCGATCCGGTCGGCGTCTCCGGGGTCCGGCTGATGGCCACCCCTCCCTCGCTGGAGCCGTAGCCCTCGGTCAGCACGCAACCAAAGCGCCGTTCGAAGGCGGCATGGTCGGCGACCGAGGCCTCGGTGCCGAAGCCGCGGCGCAACGTGCAGG
>JADGOF010000048.1 GCA_017883105.1 Acidimicrobiales bacterium | reverse complement strand
CCGGTCGTGGACGAGCCGGATCGGGACCGGGTTCAAGAAGTGGAGCTTCTCGCGGCCGTGCCGCTTGGTCACCACCAGGCCCGCCTCCTCCAACAGCCTCAGATGCTTCATCACGCCGAAGCGCGTCATCTCGAAGCGCTCCTCGAGCGCACCCAACGTCTGCCCGTCCTGCCGGAAGAGCTCGTCGAGCAAGCTGCGCCGCGTCGGATCGGCGAGGGCCTTGAACACCATGTCCACACAGAGATAATACGTGACCATCTAGGGCATCTATACCTTCACTGTATAAAGGAGGTTACCCTATGACGGGGAGAGGCCCCAGGTCACTCGTACCAGGGGGTTCGTTATGTTCCGCCGCATATTTTCAGCGTTGCGTCACCTCTTTGCTCCTCCCACTGGGGACGGCTGGGAATCTTCTTGGCCAAGGGCAGCGAGAGATGCAGCGACCAGGCTCGAATCGAGTCGGGGTCAACTCATGACGGCGGTTGTGATGGCAGCCGGAGGCGTGGCCGGAGGCGTCATCGCCAGCAGCCAAGGTCTGTTCTGGACGGTATTCGCCGCCGTCGGCGCGGCGATTGTAGCGTTCCTGGCGCTGGTCGGTGTTGTGTTCCTTGTCGTTGCCATCGTTACGCCCGCCCGTCAGCGCGATGAGGTCCGCACGGAGTATGACCGGCACCTTCGTCCCCGGATGGTGCCCCTCAGCGAGCGGAGAAGGCGGCTGACCGAGTGCCTGGACGAGGGCAATGTCATTCTTGATCGCGCCCGCAGTTTCGCCTCTGGTCCGGGGAGCGAGTCTGAAATGGATCAGTTGTGGGAAGAAGCGAATCAATGGGAGGCGATATCAGCCACGACCGTTACTCAAATAGTTGGATCGACTGGGGAGTTCTGGCATCCGAGAGTCAGCGATTTGCCGCCACGTATGGACCGATTTGTTCCCCATCTTGAACGGAAGGTCGCCATCATCAGTGCGCTTGTGGGCGAGCTACCAGCGGACGGTGCCCGGTGAGCGTAGGGCCGGTGCCCGGCAATGGCGATCCGCAAGAGATGACCGTCCAACTTGAACTAGAGAACGCTCAACTTCGCGAAGAATTGAGGCATGAGTGGGAGGTCAACCACTCGGAGCATTGCGGTGGTCCTTGGCCACACCCAGCGAATAAACGCTGCTACTGGCCTATGCCCCCACTGTTGGGCGGCTCCGAATTGTGCTTGTTTGCTTCTGCCGCAGCGATGGGCTGTATGCGCCGAACTTCATTGACGATCGTTGGAAGGTCGAACGTGTCGCCCCAGAACGTCAGTTCGCCGCTTTGGGGATCAAGGTTGCGAAACCAGTCGAGGTCCGTCATCCCTTGGATGTGGATGGCGCTGCGAGGCATGACATTCATGTCTATGAAGTTGTGATGGGGAGAACCCGACCACCATTCATCCAAGCGCTCATCGAAATGTTCCCAGTGGTTTCGGACTGTCGTCCACCGGATCGGAGACGAGTCTGCCAGTTGCAGGCTGCTTCGCAGGGGCTCCCTCTCGGCCGCGAGTTTTCCGCCAGAACCCCAACAGGCCTTGGAGATGTTGGCCACGGCATTGAGCAGATTTTGAACCGATGCCCAAACCGTTTCGGGTTGCTCCAATTCGTTCGCCGCACGCAGGGCGATTCCGCACTGCACTTCTACTTGGCATTGGAATACACGCAACAGCATGAGATCCATGAGTTTCCTTCCTCTTCTGTGGGTTGCTTTGTCGTGTTGGGTAGTGGCGCTCGATGAGGGGCTGCTCAGGGCCACTCAAAGGGAACGACCATCAGCGGGGCGAACTCCATACTGATGTTGAACCCGATATACCAGTGGATCGCCGCGAGGAGCTGCACGACCGGGAAAATCCGGATGATGCCGTTGGGTGGTCCCTCATCGAGGGATACCGTCAGCGACAGGTGCGGATCGAAGTCTGGATCAGGCTTTGCATCTCCGAACTCGAAGCTCGCCACTTCATCGCCGTCTTCGAGCGGGTGCCAGGTGAACTGAGGGCTGATGGGGGGAGCACCCAAATCGCTGCCCCACCACGAGGCGGTGGGATCAATTCGGCTGACAGCAGACAAGAGGAGGCGGTGCTTGTCGATGTTCGACAGGTGGTTCAGGATCCACAGGTGATGCTTGGCGAAGTCGTGCCCTCTCTGGTACGGCTGTACGGCTTCGACAGCCTGAACAATGGCCCGACTTCGCCTGCCTGGACGGATCGTCGTCAAGCTCTCCTTTCCATGCTCATTGAAAATGGACTCGCGGATGGGGAATTGCGTGTGTTTGTCCGGGGTTCCCTTGTCGAACTCCACGAGTTGCTGAGCAAGGTGATCGAGCGCCGATCGCATGTTGAAGATGGTCTCGCCAATGATGACCTTCCACTCGGGATCGACCTTCGGGACTACGTCGATCTTGTAGACGTACTTCGACGGATCTGTGTGTTCCTCACGCCGGAAGAAATCCGTGTTGACATCGAACCGCGCCCCGATAAGAACTTGCAGCTCGGTAATGTGCGACTCTGCCCGCTTGAGCTTGGCTTCTACCCCCCCGAGGTCCGCCATCAGCCACTACCCTTGGAGGCAGATGCCAAAGAGCAACGGCCACAAGCCGACACAGGAAACGCTCCCCAAGGAGGGACCACCAGCGGAGATTCCGATTCCGAGTCGGGAAGAGGTCTTCCGTGACCTGGGCAAGGTGGCGAAGCCGAAGAAGGAACGACCGGCCTAGCAACGCTGGTAGGCACGATCGTTCCTCGGTCCTACTTGCCGGACTCTTCGTCCAGCCCCCAGGTGCGACCCGGTCCGTCAGTCGGGGGCAATTGGCGACCTCGCACAGACACTGCGGTTTCGGCTGTGCGACCGCCCCTCGGCCCGTACTGGCGGTAGATCCCCGAGTTCGGAGCCTTCTCGCCGGGGTTGTATCTTTCCGGTTTCTTGTTCATACTGAGCTTTGCCTTTCCGTGAAGCTGGTTGGTCGGGGGGACTTTGGAAGGAAACCCCGGCCTGACCAGCGATGTTTGTGTCAGTCTCAATTGGTCGCGCGCCTGGCGAACGCAAGCGCGGATGGTCCCCCACCTGGCAATTCGCGTGAATTACAGTGGACTTATGGCCAAACCCGTAGACCTCGACTACGACCCGGAGACCACCGAGATTCATCCGGTGATGGTGCGTATGCCCGCCGAACTGCACGAAGCAGTGAAGGCGAAGGCCCGGACGGACGAGCGCTCGGTCGCGCAGGCGATTCGCTTTGCTCTTCGTCAGTACGTCAAGGCGTAGCCAAGGGGAAAGCCGACCGGAGCAGTAGCGCCGAGAACATTCCTCGGCCGTTGTCTCGGTGGTTGTACCGCCAGACATACTCGTTCACGTACCCCTGCAACCACTTCGGGGATACCGCGTGATGCGTACCCGAGATGCCGCGCTTCACCAGCGACCAGAACCCTTCGATCTGTTGGGTGTGAATCTGGTAGTTGGCGACATACGAACCCCTGCTATGGCGCACCTTGTGGTGCTCCCAGCCGCTTTTGTCCATCCAGTCGTAGAGCCGCGAGTCATCGGTGTAGATGGTCGTGCCATCCTTGACCTGGTCGTCCATGAGCCGGATCACGTCCGACTGCATTTTCTTGGGCACCACGTAGGCGACGACATTGCCGTAGTTGGTGACGGTGGCTTTGGTCTTCCCGTCCTCCCACACCTTGTCGTTGCGCTGGACCATGCCGAAGATGGGTGTCTTTTTGTCGTGCGCCCACGAGACGGCCTGGGACTGGACCGTGAGACCAGGCTTTTGCCACTTGGCCCTGTCCGTGGCCCGAGGCTTGCCGCCCACGTAGGTCTCATCCATCTCGACCCGATTGGTCAACTTCTCGTCGGGGTCTTGCTCCATGAGCTGATTGCGGATGAGGTTGAACATGCGCCAGGCCGTCTTGTAGGTCACGCCCAGCTCTCTCTCAAGTTGCTTGGCAGAAATGCCACAACGAGTGCTCGTCATGAGGTACATGGCGTAGAACCAAAGATGAAGGCCCGTGGAGGACTTGTGGTAGATCGTCCCCGCTGTCGGATGCACGTGAAGGCCACAGGCCGTGCACGTCCAGTCCTGTCGCTGCTGCTTGGACGTGTACCGCTTGAACGTCCGCTCGGTCTCGCAGCGCTGACAGAACGCGGTCTCACCGTCCGGGGCGTATCGCGTCCGCCACAGCCAGTTCAAGCAAGTCTCGTCGTCGGGGAAGTCCGCCATGAACTCCAGCAGCGTGTAGGTCGAGTCGGACGCTGTCGCTCGCTGGGGGTTCTTGCGGTTACCGGGTGCCATAGATATAAGTATGACACGCTGGACCTATACAGTCAAGGGATAGTTGCCCCATCTAGTCACATGTCAACCGGTCCCGGCCGGGCCGAAGTGTCGTCGGCTCCCTCACGATGCGGGCCGCATCCCGACCGACGGGTCCGGGCGGGGCAGGGCGGTGCCCGCCCACTCGTGGCGGGAATCCACCGTGGTCGGGTGGACGGGTGGTCGCGGCACGGTGAACCTGGCCGTGCCGTCAGTGGCGGTCCACCCGGTGATGACCCGGGGTGCGTGCGGCCTCGCTGTCGACGAGACCACCATGCGGCCCTGATGGCCCTGGCCGCCTTGATCTCACCGACCATGGACATGCTGCAGGGCGCCTCCGGAGAGACGCCCTGCAGATGCAAAGGTGCTGATTTGTTCACTGGGGTTCCCGTACTGCGCCGGATGGGACCTGGGTCCGACTAGGTCGCCCAGTGGGTGTCTGGCTGGGATTCGCCAGGTGGTACAGCGAGCCGCCTTAGCGGCCAGCCACCTCCAGGGTCCCAAAACGTTGACTGCTCAGTTGGACCACCTCCTCTCTCTGGTGCCCCCATGTTAGCGAGCACGTCGGGCGAACAGGGGGGATATCGGTACAGGAATTGCGACTGGGCAATGTCGTCCCGAGGACGGTATTGTCGAACGTATGTTCGTATCCCTGGCCGATCAGCAGGCCTCCCTGCAGGACGGCACGGCCGAGGGCCAGGGTCTGGCCGGGGGGTCGGACAGGCAACGGGCCCGGAAGTCCCTGGACCTGCTGGCCGAGCGCACCCGCCCCATCGCCTCCAGTCAGACCCGCCTCCTCCCGGTGACACCGCCCCTGGCCGGCCTGTTCCCCGACGGTGGCCTGCGCCGGGGCAGCACCCTCGTCGTGACCGGCCTGGCCGCCGGCACCTCCGACGGGAACGCCGGGGGCGGCATCAGCCTGGCCATGGCCCTGCTGGCCGCCGCGTCGGGGGCCGGGTCGTGGTGCGCATTCGTCGGCCTTCCCGGCCTGGGTGCCGTCGCCGCCCACGACCTCGGCATCGACCTCGCCCGGTTGACCGTGGTCCCCCGGCCGGGGGCAGCGTGGGCCGAGGTCACCGCGGCGTTGATCGACGGGGTCGACGTGGTCGCGCTTTGCCCCCCCTCCCCCCCACGGCCGGCCGTGGTCCGCCGGTTGGTGGCCCGGGCCAGGGAGCGCCGGGCCGTCCTGGTGGTGATGCCGGGGCGGGCCGGTTGGCCCGAACACCCCGATGTCCATCTGCGCGTCAACGACATGCACTGGGACGGCGGGGGGGTAGGCGAGGGGTACCTCCACCGGCGCCGGATGACGGTGACGGCGACCGGTCGGCGCGCCGCGGTGCGCCCCCGGCGTCAATGCCTGTGGCTCCCCTCCGCCACCGGCACCGTGACGGAGGTCACGGGAGGCGCCGCGGCGGCAGCCACGGGAAACGCCGAGGACTGACGTGGACCGCCTGCTTGTCGTGCGCTGCCCCGACCTCCTCGACGAGGACGAGGGCGGAGCCGCCCTCCGGTCGTTCGTCACGGTGGTCGAAGCCGTCGAGGCCTACTGCCCCTGGGTCACCACCGTGCGACCCGGCATCTGCTCGCTTCCCGCCCGGGGACCGGCCCGCTACTTCGGCGGCGAAGACACGCTGGTCCAGCTGGTCGTCGAAGCAACCTCGGCCATCACCCCGGTCGAGGTCGGCGTGGCCGACGGGTTGTTCGCCGCCCTCCTCGCCGCATCCGGCGGCCTGGTCGTACCGGCGGGGGGGGCCCCGGACTTCCTGGCCCCGCTTCCGGTCTCCATCCTCGGGAACCCCGAGTTGGCCGAGCTGTTGGACCGGTTGGGCATCCGTACCCTCGGTGACTTCGCCGCGCTCCCGGCATCCCATGTGCTCGGCCGGTTCGGGGCCGACGGTGTCACGAGCCACCTGGTGGCCAGTGGGCGGAGCGGCGAGTTGGGTGACCTCCGCCAGCCCGTCGGCGGCCGGCGCACGAAGGACCGACCCGGCACTGCCCCGGGCCCCGACGCACCGGCCGGTGAGGTCGGGTTTTGGGGCGGGGTGAGCGACACCGATGCCCGGGCAGCCCGGTCGCTGGCCGCGGTCCAGGGCCTCCTCGGTCCGGACAGCGTGGTGACCGCCCGGCTCCAGGGGGGCCGGGGGCCGGCCCAGCGGGCCCGCTTCGTCACCTGGAACACCCGCGACAGCCACCAGGGTGGCGACGGTGGTGCCCCGTGGCCGGGCCAGATCCCTCCGCCGGCACCCGCCGTCGTCCACCCTGCACCGCTCCATGCCGAACTGCACAACGCCGAGGGGGAGCCGGTGCGGGTCTCGGGTCGGGGCCTGCTCACCACCACCCCCGACCGCCTCTCGGTGGAGAAGAGCCCCTGGGCCCCGGTGACCGCCTGGGCGGGGCCGTGGCCGTCGGACGAACGGTGGTGGTCGCGATCCCGGCGGCGCAGTGCACGCATGCAGGCGGTCACCGGGGCGGAGGCCTACCTGTTACTGGTCGAACGGGGCCGCTGGTGGGTCGAAGCGACCTACGGATAGCAGCCAGGTGCACCATGGCCTACGCCGAACTCCACGCCCACTCCAACTTCTCCTTTCTCGACGGGGCCAGCCATCCCGAGGAGCTGGCCGCCGCCGCGGTCCGCCTCGGTCTGTCGGCCCTCGCCCTCACCGACCACAACGGTCTCTACGGTGTGGTCCGCTTCGCCGAGGCGGCCCGGACCTTCGGTCTGCCCACCGTCTTCGGCACCGAGCTCACCATCGCCGGAGCGGGCACCTCCTACGTCCGGACCGGTATGCCGGATCCGGACGGCACCCACCTTGTCGTGCTGGCCCGGGATCCCGAGGGCTATGCCCGACTCAGCCGGGTGATCGCCGAGGCCCACCTGGCCGGGGGGGAGAAAGGCAAGCCGATCATCACCCTCGACAACCTGGCCGACCACCACGGCGGGCACTGGCAGGTGCTCACCGGGTGCCGTAAGGGGGCACTGGCCACCGCCCTCACCACCGGCGGACCGGCCGCGGCAGCCCATACCCTCGACCAGCTGATCGGGCGCTTCGGCCGCGACCATCTGGCCGTCGAGCTGTGGGATCACGGCAACCCGATCGACGCCACCCGCAACGACGCCCTGGCCCTGCTGGCCACCGAGCGGGGGGTGGCCGCCATGGCCACCAACAACGTGCACTACGCCACCCCCGCCCGCTTCCCCCTGGCCACCGCGGTGGCCGCGGTGCGGGCCCGCCGGACCCTCGAGGACCTCGAGGGGTGGCTCCCGTCGTCGGCCACCGCCTGCCTGCGTGGGGAGGCGGAGCAACAACGGCGGTTCGCCCGGTGGCCCGGGGTGGTCGAACGGGCCGCGGAGATCGCCGCGTCTTGCGCGTTCGATCTCCGCCTGGTGGCCCCCCGGCTCCCCGACTTCCCGGTGCCGGACGGGCACACCGAGCAGACCTGGTTGGTCGAGCTGGTCCGCCGGGGCGCCACCGACCGCTACGGGTCGCGGCAGGCCGAGCGGGTACCGGGGGCCTGGGCCCAGCTCGACCACGAGCTCACCGTCATCGGCGAGCTCGGATTCCCCGGCTACTTCCTCACCGTGTGGGACATCGTCATGTTCTGCCGGCGGGAGGACATCTTCTGCCAGGGCCGGGGCTCGGCCGCCACCTCCGCCGTCTGTTACGCCCTCGGCATCACCAACGTCGATGCCGTGTCCCTGGGCCTCCTGTTCGAGCGGTTCCTCTCCCCCGCCCGGGACGGGCCGCCGGACATCGACATCGACATCGAGTCGGGCCGGCGGGAAGAGGTCATCCAGTACGTCTACGAACGGTACGGCCGGATGCACGCGGCCCAGGTGGCCAACGTCATCACCTACCGGTCACGCTCGGCGTTGCGTGACGTGGGCAAGGCGCTCGGGTACACGCCCGAGGAGGTGGACGGGTGGTCGAAGTCGGTCGACCGGGGCGAGCCGTTCAGCGAGCGGAGTGACCTGCCCCCTTTGGTGCGGGACCTGGCCACCGACCTCCTCGACTTCCCCCGTCACCTGGGGATCCACTCCGGGGGGATGGTGATCTGCGACCGCCCGGTGGTCGAGGTCTGCCCGGTCGAGTGGGGCCGGATGCCCGGTCGCAGTGTGCTCCAGTGGGACAAGGACGACTGCGCGACGGCCGGACTGGTCAAGTTCGATCTGCTCGGCCTGGGCATGTTGACCGCACTGCACAACACGGTCCACCTGGTGCGCGGGTTCCACCAGGTGGACATCGACCTGGCCCGGCTCGAACAGGAGCCCGAGGTGTACGACCTGTTGTGCCGGGCGGACACCGTGGGGGTGTTCCAGGTCGAGTCGCGGGCCCAGATGAACACCCTCCCCCGGGTCCAGCCCCGGTGCTTCTACGACCTGGCCATCGAGGTCGCCCTCATCCGGCCCGGTCCCATCCAGGGACACGCCGTCCACCCCTATATCCGTCGGCGCAACGGGACCGAGGCGGTCACCTATCTCCACCCCCTGCTGCAGCCGGCCCTGGAGCGCACCCTCGGGGTGCCGCTCTTTCAGGAGCAGCTGATGCAGATCGCCATCGATGTGGCCGGCTTCTCCCCCGCCGAGGCGGACGAGCTGCGCCAGGCGATGAGCGCCAAGCGGTCGGGTGAGCGGATGGCCCGTCTCCGCGATCGGCTGTTCGCGGGGATGGCGGCCCGGCAGGTGTCGGCCGAGGTGTCCGAGCAGGTGTACGCCGCCCTGGCCGCCTTCGCCAACTTCGGGTTCCCCGAGAGCCATTCGGTGGCCTTCGCCCACCTGGTGTACTCCACCGCCTGGTGCAAGGTGCACTATCCGGCCGCCTTCACCGCCGGGCTGCTGGACGCCCAGCCCATGGGGTTCTGGTCCCCCCAGAGCCTGATCGCCGATGCCGAGCGCCACGGGGTGGCCGTCCGTCGCCCCGACGTGAACGTCGGCCGGGCCGGCGCCAGCCTCGAGGACGGCACCTCCGGTGGCGGGGAGCAGGTCGGCCCCGCCGTGCGGCTCGGGCTGACCTCGGTGCGCGGCATCGGCGGGGAGACGGCGGCGAGGATCGCCGAGGGGCGCCCCTGGTCGAGCATGGAGGATCTGGTGCGCCGGGCCGGGGTCACCCGGGCCCAGCTGGAGGCGTTGGCCACCGCCGGGGCGCTGGACGGCCTGACCGGCAGACCGGCGGCGGGCCGATCTGCTCCCCCTCCACATCGGCGGTCGCTGGTGTGGGGGGCGGGGGCGGCCTCCCAGGCCACGCCGGACCGGCTACCGGGCGTGGTCACCGGATCGGCGTCACCGCCCCTGCCGGTGCCCACCGCGTGGGAGGAGGTGGCCGATGACCTGTGGTCGCTCGGGATGGCCCCGGACACCACCGCCATGGAGTTGGCCCGGGGCGGACTGGACCGACGGGGCGTGGTCCCGGCCGGAGCGCTGGCGTCGAGGCCGACCGGGGACCGGATCACCGTCGGGGGGGTGGTCACCCACCGCCAACAGCCCGAGAGCGCCCACGGTGCGGTCTTCTTGAACCTCGAGGATGAGACCGGCATGGTCAACATCGTGTGCTCCCGTGGCGCCTGGATCCGGTGGAAGCCGGTAGCCCGGGCGTGCCCGGCCCTGCTGGTCCGGGGCCGGCTCGAACGATCCGAAGGCTCGACCACCTTGGTGGCCGAGCGGTTCGAGCCCCTCGAGCTGGGTCCGGTCCCCTCGTCCCGCGATTTCCGATAACTCCCTCTTGACTACTCTTCGTAGGGTCGACAACACTTAGCGTGACGAAGCAGTACCATAGCAACGTCGATGATTCCCATGCCGCACTCAGTCAGCGACTCAACCGACGTGTCCCCCGGGGCACAGCAGCACCGAACGACCGCACCGCAGGGCATCCCGCAAGGGCCGCCGTCCCGGCGCCCGGCGACAGCAGTACATCAGTGACAGCAGCGCATCAGCGATATCGGCACAACGAGGAGGCTGTAGTATATGAGTGGGCAGATCGCAAGTCTGAATGTCTTTTCCCTCGAGCTAGTGGCGTTGATCGTGGGGGTGTCGATCGTGCTCGGCGCCGTCGACCTGATCCGCCAGCCCGGATGGGCCTGGAAACGGGCCGAGGAGAGCAAGGCCGCCTACCTGGTGCTGGTGGTCCTCCTGCCCCTGGTCGGCCTCGGCATGTACGTATTCAACGCCCGTCCCAAAGTGGTCGAGATCGCCTCCGCCGGCCGGGCCGCCAGCCTGCCCTTCGAACGCTTCGGCGAGGGCTCCGACCTCACCAAGCGGGAGGACGGCCTGCCGACGGGCACG
>JADGOF010000437.1 GCA_017883105.1 Acidimicrobiales bacterium | reverse complement strand
TCCGTCGCCCCGGGGGGTGGGTGAGGTGATCGAGCTGGTCGGGCTGGAGGAGAAGGTCAAGGCCCGGGTCAAGACCTTGTCGGGCGGCCAGCAGCGCCGGCTTGACCTGGGAATGGCCCTGATCGGCGATCCCCAGCTGATCTTCCTCGACGAGCCGACCACCGGATTCGACCCGTCAGCTCGGCGGGAGGCGTGGGACGTGGTCCGCGGCCTCTGCGCCGAGGGCCGCACGGTGGTGCTGACCACCCACTACATGGACGAGGCCCAGGCCCTGGCCGACACGGTCACGGTGATCGCTGCCGGACGGGTGGTGGCCTCGGGACCGCCGGACACCCTCGGCGGTCGCGATCACGGCGAGACCACCGTGCGCTTCGTCCTGCCGGCCGGTGTGTCGATGGCCGATCTTCCGCTGCCCGCCGGCCTCACCCCCGAGGTGCGGGGCGAGCTCGTCGAGTTCCACATTGCCGAGCCCACCGAGGTGCTGAACCTCCTCACCGGATGGGCCATGCAACGGGGCGAGGTGCTCTCCGGCCTGGCGGTCAACCGGCCGTCACTCGAGGACGTCTACCTCTCCCTCACCGGGGGGGGTGGAGCAATGAACGACCTCCTCATCGCCAAAGAGCAGGTGCGCTACGAGCAGAAGACTTACTGGCGGAATCCGATGGCGGCCGTCTTCACTCTGATGTTCCCGGTGGTCTTTCTGGTGGTGGTGGGCACCTCGGCCGGCAGCTCCAGGGTGCCGGGCACCACCTTGCAATACGACCAGTACACCGTCATCGCCATGTTGACCTTCGGCCTGATTGCGGCGTGCTACACCAACCTGGGCATGGCGGTCTGCCTCCGACGGGAGTCAGGCATCTTGAAGCGGATGCGGGGAACCCCGATCTCCATCGCCTCCTACGTCGGGGGCATCATGGGCAGTGTCATCATCAACGTGGTCATCCTGACCGGGGTGGTGGTGGGGATCGGGATGACCTTCTACCACCTGCACTTCCCCTATCACCTGGCCGCGGTGGCGGTCACGCTGCTGGTGGGCATCGTGACGTTCTGTGCCCTGGGCCTGGCCGTGACCATCATCGTTCCCAATGCTGACGCCGCGCCGGCGGTGATCAACGGCATCTACTTCCCCATTGTCTTCATCTCCGGCGTGTTCTATCCATTGAGCAACGGCTCGGTGCTGTCGAAGATCGCCGACTACTTTCCGGTCCGGCACATGATCATCTCCCTGGTGAAGGCGTTCGAGGGCGGCCCGGGCTCGGGGCTCCAGCTCCACGATCTCTTGGTCATGCTCATCTGGACGGCCGGCGCCCTCTTGTTCGTGGCCCGCCGGTTCCGGTGGGAACCCAAGCACCGCTGAACGGGTGCGGCGGGTTTCGGAAGAACTGCCCGACGGGCTCCGTTCGCCAAGGCAGCGGTGACCGATGGAGCGGCGCCATCGGAGCGGGGTTCGGGTGGGTGGTGCCCATGGGCCTCGGCTGAAGACCCGTTCCTGCAGTTTCGTATGTGGCGGAATAGACCGAATCCGGAAATTGAAACAGGAGTAGAGAGAGCCGAAGGATGGAGCCGGCCCGGGTGCAATCCGGGCCGGCTCACCGACGCGTAACCGCGGTGGCATTGCGTCGAAGCCGCTCCCTACTTTCGTCTCGGCTTCGACCGTCTCATCGGACTCCACAAACTCGGTCAGGAGCCACTCCGCCCGTCCTCGTCGAACTCCACCGCTGCCGGCGTCTCTGCTTCCACTCCACCTCTGCCGGCGCCACGCCACCGTCGGGCATCGTGGCCAGGCAAGCGAGGACGAGGCCCCGAAGGCGGTGAACATCGGTATCGACCGACGGCTCGAAGGTCATGTCGGTCATCGCCAGCGCCTCCCGCCACCGGGCGGCCGCGCCGGTGAGGGCGATCGGGCGGTATCCGATCCCCTCGAATTCGGCGATGGCCCGCACGTCGGTGAGCACGACGTCGACGTCGGCCGGAACGGCGAAGACGTCTTTGGCCATCCCGTCCAGGTTGTGGTCCACGTACACGCCAACCGTGTCGGCCCCCCCTGGGCCATCGAAGCCCACGATGACGCTCACCCCGTCGTCATTCACCGGGTCGTGGGACAGCCAAGCCACGGTCGGGGCGGCTCGGCCCACGATCCCTGCCCACATCGGTTCGGGCACACCGACAGCGGCCAGACGGTCGCCCGCTCTGCGTGCCTTGGTCCGGTATACGGCTCAGGCGCGACGGTCTCGAGGCCTCTGAGTACAGCCATCGCCGATGGCGTGGTCCGCCCGGCCGCGTAGGCGATGAGCCCACCGTCGAACACCGCCTCCGCGTCCATGCCGACCAGTTCGGAGCGGTGCCAGATGGACCACAGCCGCGAAGCCCACATCTCCACGGTGATGGCCGGCAGGTCATCACCGAGATCCTCGGGCGCGGAGCTCAGGATCAGGGCGAAGACGCTCTCCAACCCGGCCTTCTCCGCCGGCATCATCCGCCCGTCGGAACGGCCGCCCTTGGGGGTCACCCGCCCGCCCTTCTTCTTGGGTTGTCCACCCATGGCGGCATCCTCCCATGGCGTCGACCCCCTCCTCGAGTCACTTCTCACGGTACGTCCGCCGCTCGCGGCGATGTCGGATGCCACCACCTCCACGAGACGGTCGATCGCCTGGTTGGCGGAGGGCCCGAACCGGCCGTCACCCCTGGCACTCCCCGATACCCTGAGCAGGTGAGCCTCCGCTCCCTTCCCACCCTGCTGCGCAATGAGCCCGCCATGACGCGGGTCATCGGCGCGTCCAATTCCACCTTG
>JADGOF010000436.1 GCA_017883105.1 Acidimicrobiales bacterium | reverse complement strand
CGCCTACGACGACACCGGCGGTGAGGGGCCGGTCGTGGTGTTGGCGCATGGCTACTTCATGGACCGCACCATGTTCGCCCCGCAGGTGGCGGTGTTGCGTGATCGCTACCGGGTCATTACCTGGGACGAGCGTGGCTTCGGCGACACCGTCTTTGACAATCGACCCTTCACCTACTGGGACTCGGCCGGCGACTGCCTTGGGTTGCTTGACCACTTGGGCATCGAGCGGGCGGTGATCGGCGGAATGTCGCAGGGGGGGTTCGTCTCGTTGCGAGTGGCGCTCCTTGCTCCCGACCGGGTGCAGGGGCTGATCCTTCTCGACACGCAGTCCGGAACGGAGGACCCTGACGTCATCCCCCTCTATCAGGGCATGATCGACAAATGGGTGAATGAAGGCCCGACCCGTGAGGTTGCCGACGTGGTGGCCGACATCATTCTGGGCGAACCGGGACTCTGCCAGACATGGATCGCTCGGTGGATGGCCCTGCCCAAAGGGGAGGGAGCTCTTCCCGGGCGGACCTTGCTGACCCGGGACGATGTCACCTCCCGGCTTGGTGAGATCGCCGCCCCGGCACTGGTGGTGCATGGAACCGCGGACGCGGCGATCCCCATGGCCAAGGCCGAGGTACTGGCCGAGGGCCTTCCGGGGTGTGTCGGGGTCGTCGCCATCCAGGATGGCACCCACTCGGCGAACCTGACCCATCCCGGGGCGGTCAATGACGCCTTGCTGGCCTTCCTCGACACCCTTCCCGAGTAGGCGTCGCTGGCACCCGTTGGCCGCGTGGCTGCTGCCCTGCGGGTCGACCGCTAACGGGGGGCGATGGTCGAGGCCACCGGCAGTGCCAGACGGATCTTCGTGAAGTCGACCGTCCCTCCGAGGCGGGGTTGGGCGTAGGCCACCGTAGTGGCAACCACCTGCAGTTGGAGGCTGGCCTGTGTCTTGCCGGTGAACACCACGATTTCAAGGGGGACGGACTCGGTATGGGAGCGGCCGTCAAGGGTCACGTCGATCGGGGTGACCTGGTTCCCGAGCACCAACCCGCTGGTCCGGTCGACCAGCTGAGCGAAGACCCGGGTCGGCCGCACTCCCGCGGGCGAGGTGCCGTGGTAGGTGACTTGCAGTTCGGGGGCTCCGATCACCACGGCCGAACGCTTGGCGAAGGAGATGGAGACGTTGACCGCGTTGGCCGCCTTGGCCGGGGTGATCGGCCCGGCCAGTCCGGCGAGCGCCTGGTTGGATCCGGACGTGTCCGCCGGACCCGATCCGCCCTGACCGACCAGGGACAGTGCCCCGCTCCCGTCGGCCGTGATGGGTGTGCCCTCGGGGAGCGGGTACTCGTTGGCGGAGTACTCGTTGCCCTCCTGGTCGACGAAGGAGAAGCGCGGACCGGTCGAGACCGAGACATCACCCTTGACATGGCGATTGAGCCAGGCGATGGTCGCCGTCTCCGGTAGCTGCTCATTACCCGGCGGGGTCAAGCACACCCCGTGGCCGCCGCAGAACCAGAGCATGGAGGTCGGGATGCCCCGTCGCGTGAGTGATTCGTAGTTGGTCACCGCCTCTTGGAGGGTGAAGAGGGTGTCGACGGTGCCCTGGACGATGAGCGTCGGAACGGTGACCTGTTCGATGAGCGATCCTGGCCCGCGTGCGGCGAACCATGTCCGTTGGGCGGAGGTGATCGACCCGGTGGTGTTGCCTGCGAGGCGGGCCTGCGGGATGATCGGATCGACATGGTCGCCAGCGGTCAGGCCGCTCAGAATGTCGGACCAACCGGTCTTGACCGTGTTGGCCTTGTCGAGGCTGGTGGTGAGGGAGTGCCAAGCGATGGTGGGAACGATGGCGTCCACCCGGCAGTCGACGGCCGCGGTGATGAGCTGGATACCGCCGCCGTAGGAGCCACCCACCATCCCCATCCGCGGATCGCCCGCGGCGTCGAGTTGCACTCCGGGTTGGGTCGCCACCCAGTTGATCAGCGTGCTCACGTCACGGCCTTCGTAGAGCGGGCTGTCCACCTCGGCCGTGCCGCCGGACTTGCCGAAGCCACGGGGATCCCAGGTCAGCACGTTGTAGCCCGCCGCGTGTAGATCCCTGATGGGGATCCCGCCCAGGATGCCCGCCCCGTGGGTGTCGGTATCCCCGGCGAGGCTCCAACCCGGACCCATCAACACCGTCGGGGCCGGTCTTCCGGTGCCGAGGTCGAGGGGGAACCAGTGGGAGCGGAGGGAAGTGCCGTCGAACGAGGTGATGTTCCGGTCACTCGGGACTCCGGCAACCGGGATGGCCACCGCCGGCCTCGTGTCGTGCACCTGCCGGCACGTCCTCGTCGCCGCTTGGGACGATCCGTGGTCGCCGGCACCGGTCGACGGAGGGCTGCTTGTGGTCGAGCAGCCGGCGATGACGACCACCAGCAGCGTGACCAGGGCCATCGGTCCCCAGCGCCTGCCGGTCGACGAGTGGGTGTTCGGCGGCGTGGGTGGCACGCTGTGAGTGTTGCATCGGCCCTGCCGCGTGGCAATCCCCGGTGACCGTCGGTGGATGATCAGGCGGCGCGGCGCCGTTGTCTGAAGCTCGCCGCACGGGTGCGGCTCCGGCAACCGTGCCGATCGACCGACGGTTCCGGATTTGATGGCGTGGAAGCCTTCGGGTTAGTAAGGCGATCACCGTGACCACCTCGACGACACTGCTGGCTTCGACCAGGACGAACCGGGCCCGGTGGTGGGCGCTGGTCGTGGTGTGTCTGGCGATGTTCATGAACGCCCTTGACTCGTCCATCGTCAATGTGGCGCTCCCGGCCA
>JADGOF010000435.1 GCA_017883105.1 Acidimicrobiales bacterium | reverse complement strand
TGTCGTGTTCGAGCGCCCAGATGAGCATGGCCGAGACCAGGCCGCCGTCCTGTCCCGCGTCGAGGACCTCCGGGTCGGTGGCCCGGACCAGAAGGATGTCGGAGGAGATCCCGGCAACTTCCTCGACAGTGCGTTCGCGACCGAACAGGTGATGTTCGATCTCCGGCTCCCACATGCGGAACCGGGGGCACGCCCGCGAGCACATGGTGCAGCCCTTGACCCCGTGGGTGCAGCTGTCGGGTCCGCCGTCGGCATCGATGTGGAACGGCTTGTACCGACCACCGGTGTCGTCGTAGGAAAGGACGTCGTAGGGGCAGGCCACGATGCAGCCGGCGCAGCCGGTGCAGAGTCCGGACGTGACCACTTCGGTGAACAGTTCGGCCCAGTGTGGCTTCTCTGGCGGCATTTCCACACCCTAGTGACGGCCATCGGGGGGGTGGGCCACGCTGGTTGGCTACTCTCGACATCGTGCCCGAACTACCCGAGGTCGAGCGCTACCGGCAGTTGGCCGAGCGGACGGTTGACCGGACCATCGCCTCGGTGGTCTCCCCCGACCCGTGGTTCGTGAAGGGAGGGGCCGACGGCCCCGCCCTCGACCGGGCCCTGGTCGGCTCCCGATTCGTGGGAGCCCGGCGGATCGGCAAGCTGTTGCTGCTCGAAGCCGGGCGAGGGCCCACCGTGGGTATCCGGTTCGGCATGACCGGCACACTGGTGGTGGACGGCGATGCCGGCATCGAACAGCTGCTGTACTCGCCACACCGTCACGATCCGGCCTGGGACCGGTGGGCGGTGCGCTTCGACGACGGGGGGACCCTGGTGGTGCGGGACCCGAGACGCCTGGGCGGCGTGTCGCTCGATCCGGATGTGTCCGGACTGGGACCGGACGCCGCCACCATCGGTCTGGCCCGGCTGGCTCAGGCGTTGGCGGGATCGGCCGCACCGTTGAAGGCCCGACTGCTGAACCAGTCGTGCCTGGCGGGCGTGGGCAATCTGATTGCCGACGAGGTCCTGTGGCGGGCCGGTCTGTCCCCTGTGCGACCCGCCGCCTCGCTGTCCCGCAATGAGGTGCGGCGCCTCCACCGGCATCTGGGTCGGACCATCGACGATCTGATCGAACGGGGAGGATCCCACCGGGGCGACCTCATGGAGCAGCGTCACCCCGGTGGGATCTGCCCCCGGGACGGGACCGCCCTCGCCCGGACCACCGTCGGTGGGCGCACCTCGTGGTGGTGCCCCGCACACCAGCGATGACGAGGGGAGGGGGAAGAGCCCCCGGGCCTACTCGCCCAACTCGGCGAGGACCTTGGCCGCGTGGCCATCGGCCTTCACGTGATACCAGGGGCGCTGGATGGTGCCGTCGGCGGCGATGAGAAAGGTCGACCGGATAACCCCGATCGACTTCTTGCCGTAGAGCGTCTTCTCGCCCCACGCCCCGAAGGCCTCGCCGACCGAGTGGTCGGCATCGGTCAGCAAGGGGAACCTGAGCCCGTACTTGGACCGGAAGGCCTGGTGCTTCTCGGCATTGTCCCCGGAGATACCGAGAACGGCCACCTTGGCCCGGGAGAACGCCTGCAGGTTGTCGTTGAACTGGCAGGCCTCCTTGGTGCATCCCGGGGTGTCGTCCTTCGGGTAGAAGTAGACGACCACCTGTTTTCCGGCGAAGTCCCGGAGCGAGACCGGCTTGTCGCCCTGATCGGGCAGAGTGAATGCGGGTGCCTTGTCGCCGGCGGCGAGCTTTCCCATGGTCGACTTCCTTTCGTGGGGCGTACTGGTCCGGTTGTGTCGATCACCGAACGGGTAGATGCAGGTGAACACGATGGCACACTCTCGATTCCCCGGGCAGGGGCGGTCGTGGGAGACTCCACGTGAACTCAGTTCGAAGGGATGCACGCCATGACCGACTCGAAGACAGACTCCGCCCCGACCGGCCCCGTCCCCCCGCTCGCCGCGCCGCAGCCCACCTACAACCGCACCAAGGTGTATCGCGACGGGGCGGACGGGACCAGGGTCCCGTGCATCGAAGTGTCTCTTGCCGACTCACCGGGTCGTGACGGGCCGGTGCCCAACACCCCCATCCGTCTCTACGACACCTCGGGACCCGGTTCGGAGCCGACCGAGGGCCTGCCTCCTCTGCGCCAGCCGTGGATCGCCGACCGGGGGGACGTCGAGGCCTACCAGGGCCGACCGGTCAACCGACGTGACGACGGCCGTGCCGCGGTGCGCCGTGGAGGTGCCGGACTCGAGCAGTTCCCCCTCACCGGCCGTCCGCCCCTGCGTTCCACCGGCGCCCCGGTCTCCCAACTGCGCTACGCCCGCCGGGGGGAGATCACGCCCGAGATGTCCTTCGTGGCGGCCCGCGAGGGCATGCCCGCCGAGGTGGTGCGCGACGAGATCGCCTCCGGCCGGGCCATCCTCCCGGCCAACGTCAACCACCCCGAGTCCGAGCCGATGATCATCGGCAGCCGGTTCCTGGTGAAGGTCAATGCCAACATCGGCAACTCCGCGGTGTCCTCGTCCATCGAGGAGGAGGTGGAGAAGCTGACCTGGGCCACCCGGTGGGGTGCGGACACGGTGATGGACCTGTCGACGGGTCCGGACATCCACACCACCCGTGAGTGGATCCTGCGTAACTCGCCGGTGCCGATCGGCACCGTGCCCATCTACCAGGCCCTCGAGAAGGTGGACGGGGCTCCCGAGGAGCTCACCTGGGACCTCTACCGCGACACGCTCGTCGAACAGGCCGAACAGGGGGTGGACTACTTCACCATCCACGCCGGGGTGCTGCTCCGGTACGTGCC
>JADGOF010000434.1 GCA_017883105.1 Acidimicrobiales bacterium | reverse complement strand
TGGGGGTTGAGCAATCACCATTCTCCCAGGTGAAGGGCACTTTGTCGCGTATCGAACGGGTGTTCGCGAGGACTTACTCGCCGATGTAGGTCTGACCAGGTACTTTGTCCATCCTCAGATTCGTTGAGCCGCTGACCTGGTCGTTTGTCGGGCGGCAAAGATTTCTCCAGTTTCTTCGAGTCATGAGGGTTTTGATGAGGGGTTTGATGAACCCTCCCCTTCATCGTGGCGGCCACGGACTCCCCCACGATCAGACAACTCCGAACCGAATGGCAGGCGCTTGGGACTGCACCCGCATCGAGGACAGCTTGTCTTCGCCTCGCTGGCCACGAACCGGTGGTCTCCCATCTCCAGGTGAACGACCTCGCCGAGTTGGTCGACGTGCTTTCGCTCTCGTCACACCGGCTGTCCCGCAACGAGGCAGCAGCCGTGATCGCGGCGATGTTGCGGAGTGCAGGTGTCGACGTGCTCATCCCCTGAGCCATCATCCAGGCGCTCATCCCTGGTGTCGTCGCACTGTCTCGACGCATCGACAGTTCCAACGGTCCGTGGTGCGACCTCGATCAATTCTTCGTCGACGCCATCTCATGTCTCTGGGAACAGATCACCATTTGGTCGGGGACGACCCGCCCCTATGCCGCCGGTGACCTGTTGTCGGGAGTCCGCACCAGGCTGCGAACATTGCAGGCCAGCGAGCGTCGGCACCGCTGTCGGCGCGTCGACTCCCCTGACGCGCTGGACCTGATCCCTGCATCCATCGGCCGAACCGGCGAGGAGCTGTTGACAGCAGAGCTCATCGAAGCCACCGGACACGGCTTGACGCCAGCTGATGCCACCCTCCTCTATTCGACAGCGATCCTCGGCATGTCCGTGGCCGCAGACAACACCGGGGAATCTGTCGTTCGTCTCCGACGGCGGAGGCGGAACGTCATCGCCGGGCTGGTGGTTTGACGTGGGTAAGGACCAATCAGCACCAGTTCGGTGCCGGCCAGGCGGCGACCGGCTGAGATGGCTGTGACTCCACGAGATCGCCCACGACGGCCCGCCGGTGCTCGTCCGGGAACTACTCGACCCAAACAGGCCCCTCGACCCGAACGTCCCTTGGAATCATCGTCGGAATGCAGCACTGACATCCACCTGTACCCCGCCACCTTCGTCGACCTCTCGGCCGATCAAGAACGCCGTGCCATCGAGGCGCTGGCCGAGCTGCTGGTCCCCTTCCTCACCGATCCGCACCGGCCGCTGGCCAAATCCAGCGGCGATCCCATCACCGAACCCACCGTGGCCACAAGAGTCGCACCCTTCGGCGATCAATGACCAGGATCGTCCACAACCTCGTCCACGATGTCATCCACAACGATGTCGGTCACGGTCGCCGAACGAACCGATTGCCGCAGAGACACGAACCGGCTTCACCAGTCGGACAGGACCGGCTCTGTGATGCTCCGCCCCGGAGCAAGGCTCGCCCTTGCTCCCTGAGTGACGAACTGCCAGGACCGCCGTCCGGGGTCAAGGGTCGGCTTCTGGCCGAGAGAGGAGCGTAGACCGGTGATGGAGCCGAGGTGGCTGAGGCGACGGCGAAGCCGACCATCACCGTGGCGGCGCCCCGGAGCGACCCTGGACGCCGGACGGTGGTGCGGTCCGACTCTTTCCGGCCTCATGAACACCGATCCACGATTGAAGACGGGCATCCGAGCCAGGGAATGCTCCGGACCCAAGGTGACACCGTGCCCGCCGTGGCCAGTGTGAGAGTCGCACCCATCGGCGATACTGAATCGAGATAAGCCAACAACAGCGTCGACAACCCCTGTGGGCCCGGGCCGGACGCCACAGACCTGGGATCATCCCAGTGCCTGATCATCAAAGGAGCCTCACGTGCGGATTGCCACCTACACCCGGATCTCGACCGACGAGGTGAACCAGCCCTACTCCCTCGGGGCCCAATCCGAACGGCTGGCCTCCTATGTGGCGAGCCAGGAGGACTGGGAGCTGACAGGGACCTTCACCGACCAGATGTCCGGGGCCAAGCTGGAACGCCCCGGGCTCACCAGTGCCCTCCGTGCCGCCAAGGCCGGGCGGTTCGATCTCCTCCTCGTCTACCGAGTGGACCGCCTGTCCCGTTCGGTTCGGGGTCTGGCCGAAGTGTTGGAGACCCTGGACGCCGCCGGGGTCGGGTTCCGCTCTGCCACCGAGCCGTTCGACACCACGTCAGCTGCCGGGCGGATGATGGTCCAGATGCTCGGGGTGTTCGCCGAGTTCGAGCGGGCCACCATCATCGACCGGGTCATCGCTGGCATGGAGAGGAAGTCCTCCAAAGGCGGATGGTGTGGAGGAACCCAGCCCTTCGGCTACCGGGCGGTGAAGGGCGAGGGTCGTCTCGTTGTCGACGAGGTCGAGGCCCCACTGGTGCCGGTCATCTTCGACCTCTATGCCAACAAGCGCCTCGGCTCCCATGCCATCGCCAATCAGCTGAGTGCGGCGGGACTGTCCACCAGGGCGGGCAGGCCGTGGCAGTTCAAGTCAATTCTCACGGTGCTGCGCAACCGCACCTACCTCGGACAGGTCCATTTCCGCGGCACCTGGAGTGACGCCGACCACCCCCCGCTGGTGGAGGAGAGTTTGTTCGATGCCGCACAGGCCATCCTCACCGAACGGGGCGAGGGCGTGTCCAAGCGGGCCTCCAACAGCTCGGACTACCTATGTAACCATTCACCTGCCTGACTGCCTTCTTCTCGAAATGCAGCTCTGACCTCGCGATTCGCGAAGGCGGCCCAGGGTTGCTTGAATTTCAGGCATGTCG
>JADGOF010000433.1 GCA_017883105.1 Acidimicrobiales bacterium | reverse complement strand
GCCGTTGGGGATGGCCACCACATTGGCCACCTTCAACTGCGCCGCCACTTCATCGGCGGAGAACTGGGAGGGGCAGATGACCACCTCAGCCCTCCGGGCGGTGGCCGCGGCATCGGAGGGGGGCTGTCCTTCGTCGGCGAAGCGCCAGGAAACCACGTCGTGCACGGTCAGCACCTCGGGTCTGGGAGCCGGCGGCAATCGGAGATCGAAGCGGTGGACCACGTCATGACCGCGATAGATGAACCTTCCGGCGGCCCGTCGCAGCAGTGGTGATGCGTCGGATAGCATGCTCGACGGTATTCTGGCGTTGCCCGGCAGCGGAGAACGCAAGGTGCGCACCTCCACCCGTTGGACCTCCCACTGTGGGCCGAGCTCGTCCGGCGCGCGTCGGGCCAATTCCTGTTCGTAGACCTGTTGGCCCATAGCCTGGCCCACCGCCAGTGTGGCCAGAGCCAGTCGATGCATCATGACCTGGTTCGGTCCGAGGGCCTGGCCGTCCGCGGGTCCTTCCCCCGGAGCCACGAGGAGCGATGATCGCGAAACATGGACAGGCTGCTGACGGAAAGAATGGGCAACGTTACCGTCCAGGTGCACGGCCCTCGGCGGACG
The DNA here is from genome assembly GCA_017883105.1 of Acidimicrobiales bacterium. Lineage (GTDB taxonomy): Bacteria > Actinomycetota > Acidimicrobiia > Acidimicrobiales > RAAP-2 > Bog-756. Next base: position 2,202 of record JADGOF010000433.1, on the reverse strand, counting down.
GCCATCGAGGACGTGGCTGGTGGCTACCGGCCCGGCCGATAGCGTTGCGGTGGTGAACGCGGCCACAGGTGCCGACAGGGGATCGGGGCAGGCCACCTCGCGCTTCCCACCCACTCCGCTCCCTGAGCAGAAGGGTGGCGAGGGGCACCGGGGTGTGGCGGTCGAACTGGTGGCCGGCACCGTGCTCGTGCTCCTCGTCGCCATGGGTGGGGTGTACTTCGTCAACCGGCCGAGCTCTGGGGCCGTCGACGGATGGGTGTTGGATGTGGTCCCCGGGGCCAAAGTGTCGTGGTTCACCGGGGTAACAGCACTCCGCTACCCATGGTTCATCGTCCTCGGAGCGGTCGTCCTGTTCGGCCTCGCGTTCAGGCGCGACCGGGCCCGTGCCGTCGCCTGTCTGATCGGACCTCCAGCGGCCCTGCTCCTGTGTGAGCTGGTGGCCAAACCGTTGACGGGGAGGACGCTCGGAGGGTCCCTCTCCTATCCTTCAGGGTCGACGGTGGGTGCTGCGGCCTTGGCCACGGCGGCGGTCCTGATCACCTCGGCCCGTTGGCGCACCGTGGTCATTGTGGTGGCATCGTCCTATGCGGCGTGGATGACCGTGGCGGTGATCACCCTCCGATGGCACTTCCCCACCGATGCCCTGGCCGGCCTGGCATTCGGAGCTGGGGTGGTACTCGTCATGGACGGGCTGGTGCACCTGGTCGATGCCCGGTCGGGCATCTTCGGCCAAGGCGACATCTCGGCCCCCCGGCCGGACGACGATGCTGGCCGGCCCCCGATCGCCTGAGTTCGAGCTGACCGGCTCAGGACCCATCGGGCCCTGAGCCCGCCCGGCGCTCCGAGGCCGGTCGCCGGATGATGGCCACAGTGTTGGCGGGGTTGTCCGGGTCGAACTTCAACTGAATCGGCGCCTCGTCATCCTCGGGCTCGCCGGGCGCCTCCATGACGAAGGCCGGCTGTTCCTTCTTGATGGTCAGGGCCTCCTGGAGGCCCAGGGCGATGCCGGACATGACGGCACCGGTGGCCGAGCGTTTCATCCACTTGTTGAACCGGAGCGGATCCACAGTGTCGGGCAGTTCGTTTTCCGATGATCCTTCGGATGCGGACGCCGCCCCGGTGCCATCGAGTGTCCGATCGTCCGGTGTGGCGTCCCCGTCCCCGGCCGGTTCCGACCCCGCACTCACGGCGTGGGCAACGGCGTTGTCGCCTTCATCCGGCCTCGGTGTAGAGTCCACGCACTCCACGGTACTGCCGGACCCGGACGAGTCGTCCGGGTGCTGCCCACGCTGCAAGCGGCCGAAGCGGCGAGACGGGCCGCCCGTCCGACACGACGCCGGCCCCCACGGGTGCCCTCTCCGGCCGCGGCGTCGGGCCACCCGATCCCCGGGCGGCCCGGACCCGGCCGACCCACCGGCTCCGTCCGTACCGTAGGATCGGCACCGTGCTTGACCGCTTCCATCCGCCGGTCGAGGAGTACCTCGAGACCATCTTTGCGCTGGAAGAAGAAGGCATCCCGGTCATCCAGGCCCGCCTGGCCGAGCGCCTGGACAAGGCCGCACCGTCGGTATCTGAGATGCTCGACCGACTCGAGGCCGACGATCTCATCGTGCGCAGCTCACGCCAGATCACCATGACGCCCACCGGTGCCGCGCTGGCCGAGGGCGTGGTGCGCAAGCACCGTCTGGCCGAGCGCCTGTTGGTGGACATCATCGGGTTGGACTGGGACAAGGCCCACATCGAGGCCGGCCGGTGGGAGCACGTGATCTCCGACGACGTCGAGGAGCGGCTGGTGGTGCTGCTGGGCAACCCGACCACCTGTCCCCACGGAAACCCGATCCCCGGGGTGGAGCCCGACGGTCCCGAGCAGCGACGCCTGGATGAGGCCCAGCCCGGCGACCGGATCCGCCTCGAGCGCGTCACGGAGAGCGTCGAGCACGATACGGCCTCGCTCTCCTATCTGGGCGATCACGGGCTGACGCCGGGCGCCACCGCGTTGGTGCAGGCCAAAGCCCCCGACGGCACGTTGACGCTGGTGGTCGGTGACGCCATCATCGCCCTCGGTCCGGCCATGACCCAGCGGATGTTCGTCGCTTCGGCCTGAGAGGCTGTGGATAAAGTATTCCCAGTCCAGAGGTCATATTGACACCATGCGGATGGCCAGATCCCATATGCTTCTCCCATGGAATCTTCCGACGAATC